>NZ_CP046703.1:4652500-4952500 GCF_009873495.1 Nostoc sp. ATCC 53789
CTGATGCAACCGATGCCGAGAAACCAGGAATCAAAGAATTATTGTCACAGTTGCAAGATGCAATCATCCAATCCACATATTTGTCAGAAGAAGACAAAGCCGAAGCGCTAGAACAGGTGAACAGTTTGGCAGAAGCGGGTAAAAATCCTCAAGAATCCACCAAGCAAAAGACTGCAAAAACAGCAATCACTATGTTGAAAGGGATATTTACAGGCTTACCTGCGATCGCATCGCTGGTTGAAGCTGGTAATAAATTATTGCCTGCGATCGCAAAACTATTCGGTTTGGGATAAGGGCGTTGTTCCAACAAAGATACGATCGATACTAGTAACTTTGCTGGAATCAAACCCGATGTCTTTAACTGAAGAAATTCTTTCCCAATTACCAGGTGATGTTTTAGGAGGGTTGCGTCAAGGCGATCGCATCCTCACATCTCTGCGCGAAAACTCCGCACCCGCACCACAGTTAGTTAAAGAAAATCAACAACCTTTAGGCGTTGTCGATTTCGATGTGCTGATCTGCGGTGGCACTTTAGGTATTTTAATTGGTTGCGCCTTAGCGGTGAAGGGACTGCGGGTAGCGTTGATGGAACGGGGTATTTTACGGGGGAGAGAACAAGAGTGGAATATCTCTCGGCAAGAATTAGATGTGTTTGTGGAATTAAACTTGCTGACTGAGGATGAATTAGAAACTGCGATCGCAACTAAATATAATCCAGCGCGAGTTAGTTTTGATGGCGGTACAGAAGTTTGGGTAGAAGATGTCTTGAATATTGGCGTAGATCCAGTTTATCTCCTGGCTACATTGAAGACCCGATTTCTCGCTGTGGGTGGGAAGTTGTTAGAAAATACACCCTTTACTGAAGCGATCGTTCATCCAGATGGGGTGATGATAAATAAGCAATTCAAAACTCGGTTATTAATCGACGCAATGGGACATCTTTCACCCATCAGCCAACAAGCACGCCAAGGCAAAAAACCAGACGCGCTGTGCTTAGTTGTCGGAAGTTGTGCCCAAGGTTTTCCGGAAAATAACTCAGGCGACTTGTTGTTATCATTTACGCCTTTGCAAAATCAATGTCAGTACTTCTGGGAAGCTTTCCCAGCCAGGGATGGCAGAACCACTTACTTGTTTACCTACATGGATGCACATCCCCAACGTTTGAGTTTAGAAGGTCTATTTGAAGAATATCTGCGTCTCTTACCAGAATATCAGGGAGTGGAATTGAGCAAGCTAAAATTTCAACGGGCGTTATTTGGCTTCTTTCCTACCTATCGGCAAAGTCCTCTCAAAACTCTTTGGAATCGCATTTTGCCAGCCGGAGACAGCAGTGGTAGTCAGTCTCCCTTGAGTTTTGGTGGTTTTGGGGCAATGGTGCGTCACCTGAAGCGTTTAACTTATGGCATTTACGAAGCGCTAGAAACAGAACAATTATCTGTAAAAGCTTTAGCACTGCTGCAACCATATCAGCCAAGTCTGACTGTTACCTGGTTGTTTCAAAAAGCGATGAGTGTTGGTATAAATCAGAAAATTGCCCCAGATCAAATTAACCAACTCCTGTCGGCAGTATTTCAAGAAATGCAACAGTTGGGTACACCAGTGTTAAAACCATTTTTACAGGATATAGTGCAGTTTTCGGCACTAACCCAAACACTGTTAAAAACTGGTTTATCTCATCCGGGAATAGTTGCCAAAATCATTCCGCAAGTAGGTTTAGGAAGTTTATTAGATTGGACGTTACATTACGGCAATTTAGGTGTATATACTGCCTTGTTTTGGTTGAGTCCAATGTTAGAAACATGGATTAAGAATCAACCAAATGAACAACAATATTATTGGCATCGTTTGGTTGATGCCTGGAAGTATGGTTCTGGCGGTGATTACTCAGATGAAACTTAGAATTTTATCAGTGTGAGGATAACATGATTGAACGGAAATCATTAGGAATCAAATACTTTGCAGTCCTGATTGGATTCCTGCGCGATCGCCCAGGTTTTCTGGAGGAAATTCGCCAAGGTACGAGATTACCAACTAAAATCATTTCTCTGCTGGTTTGCAGTTCCTTATTTCTCGCCGCGTATGGTGGAATCATTGGTGCATACCATAGCTGGATGCAAGCTTTGTCTTCCGCCATTAAACTCCCAGCCCTTTATTTAATCACACTTTTGATTTGTATCCCGACGTTGTTCTTTGCTAACATCATTTTTGGTTCCAAGCGGACTTTTGCACAGCATTTAGCATTAGTATTAACTGCGGTTTCAGTCACAAGCGTACTTTTATTTAGCTTTGCACCAATCACCCTCTTTTTCTTGATTACCACGAATAATTACCAATTTTTAATTCTGTTAAATGTATTCATCTTTGCATTAACTGGATTTATTGGTATTTCGTCTTTATATCAGGCGACGAGTTTAGTTTTAGAACAAGATGATGAAGGTAGTAAGACACGCCAAAAGATTTTACAATTTTGGCTATTTCTTTACGCTTTCGTAGGCAGTCAGTTAGGATGGACTCTCAGACCATTTTTTGGCACACCTGGTTCTGTATTTGAACTATTCCGCGAAAGAGAAGGTAATTTCTATTTAAGCGTCATTAAATCTCTTAGCTATCTTTTTGGATTCCGTTAATTAGTCATTAGTAATTTCACAAAATATACAAACTATAAAATTATGCTGAAAAAGCAGAATCGCGGAATTCAACAATTTGGTGTCTTGGTTAATTTACTGCGCGATCGCCAGTCTTTTTTAGAAGAAATCCGTCAGGGAGTCAGGTTACAAAATAAAATCAGTTCTCTATTCGTAACTAGTTCTATATTCTTTGCTCTTTATGGAGCAATTATCGGTGCATCTCACAGTTGGGCACAGGCATTATCTGGTGCGATTAAACTTCCGGTATTCTATTTAATCACACTGATTATTTGTTTCCCGACTTTGTTCTTTTTTAATGTTTTGTTTGGTTCTCGGAGCAGTGTTTTACAGCATTTCGTTGTATTACTCACATCTGTATCAGTGATTAGCGTACTTTTATTTAGCTTGGCACCCGTTACACTATTTTTTCTCATCACTACACCAGATTCATATCAATTTTTCAAACTATTGAATGTGCTAATTTTTGGTATTACAGGCATCTTTGGTGTGAAATTTTTATATGAAGGGATGCAATTACTTTCTCAACAAGATGAAGTCGGTAAAAAAACCCGCACCACTATTTTAAGATCCTGGTTATTGCTTTATGCCTTTGTTGGTATGCAGTTAGGATGGTTTCTCAGACCATTTTTTGGTGCGCCTGATTCTAAATTTGAATTATTTCGCGCAGTAAAAGGCAACTTTTATTTGGATATTGTGACGGCGATTTCCGAAATTTTAGGTTTGCGTTAACATAATCGCGGAAATCCCCCTGGCTAAATTCACAGTGAAACACTTTTAAAACAACCTCTGAAGCCTCGATTGCATTAAGCTTCAACACTCACCGCAGTCGGGGTTTAATTGGGCCTATCCGCAGCAATCTACTCATCATGTCAGTCTTTGCGATCGCAAACAAACCCAAAAAGCCGCATTTCAGAGGATGTTTACAAAATAAGTTATCAGATATTTTATAGATAATTTCTATGAAATAGATTTAAGTATATGTCAAGTAGTTCCGTGTTTGTACGCTATCAGATATTTACGGATGCTCTTAAAATCAACCTAAATTTATTTCCGTAAGGAGTCAAATATGAAGACTTATAACATGTCTTTCATAAAGACAAATGGGCTCACGATTTTGCTGGTATTTATCTCAGTTATATTTATTTTTTCTTTAACTCTAATCTTTTCCTTATTTGAAAATATTCAAGGACTTTCAAACCAAGAAAAAATAGAATATATCACTCAAGCCTTAACAACTATTGCGATCATTATTGGAGGACTAGCATTAATTATTAATGCTTACTATACATCCAGACTCTCTTTGGATGAAAATCAGAGTCTGTTAATGCAGATCCTTGCTGGGACACTAGCTTGGGATAACAACATAGTAACTGGTATCAATTACAAGCAACCAACTCCCCAAGAAATTGTTCCCGAACGCTTTTCTAAAGCAATTGAACAACTAGGAAATGAAAAAATTGAAACGCGGTTTGCCGCAATTTATGCTTTAGAACGAATTGCCAAAGATTCTCCCAAAGACCATTGGACAATTATGGAAATTCTCGCTGCTTTTATCCGCGAGAATGCTCCGGTAAATCAAAAATATGAGGATGAGTTACAGGTATCATCAAAACTTCCTACAGATATTCAAACAGCGATAACTGTCATTGGGCGACGCGATTCACATAAAGACCCAGTAAATCAAAAACTAGATTTACGCAATACAGACCTCAGTAATGCAGACTTAACGGAAGCTAACCTCTCTAAGGCAATTTTCGTAGGAGCTAACTTACAATGGGTAAATTTTACACAAGCAAATTTATCCGAGGCAGACCTATCAGTAACCAATCTTTGTGGGTCAGTCTTCTATGAAGCAAACCTCTCTAAGGCAACCCTTCCAGAAGCCAATTTGCAAGGCGTAATTCTCAGAAAAGCAAACCTCTCGAAGGCAATCCTTTATGATGCCAACTTGGAAGGGGCAATTCTTTGTGATGCTAGTTTGGTAGGAGCAATTCTTTGTGATGCCAACTTGGAAGGAGCAATTCTTTGTGATGCTAATCTCTTTGAAGCCAACTTTGAGGGTAGCAACCTCGAAGATGCAAACCTGATTGGCAGTAACCTGCAAAACGCAAAACTTGCTGGGGCCAACTTAGAAGGCGTGTTACTTAGTACAGCTAATCTGCAAGATGCCAACCTCCAAGAAACTAATCTCTTTAGGGCAAACTTGAGCGGATGTGAGAACCTAGAATTACAGCAGATTGAAGAGGCATTTGGCGATCGCACAACAATCCTACCGGAAAATCTGAATATACCCCAACATTGGCGTTAATAAAAGGGACTTCCAAATAAAAAAATATTCCAAAACTGACACAAAAATCCTCTTAATTTCTCCTCTCTCTGTGTTCTCTGCGTCTCTGTGGTTCGTTTTTTGGGATAATTTATTCCTTGGAAATCCCAAAAGCCCCGGCGAATTGAATAGAGCCTCCGGTACGCTGACGCGAAGGCAGTTATAGAAACAAAGTCCGGCTTCTCGAACTAGAGAAACTTAAGGTTTTTTAACCCGTCTGCGCGGGTTTTCTTCGTATAGACCCGATTTCTAACCGCTATTTTAACTGTGTTGAATTTAGTACCCAAAACTAAAAAGTTGTCAAAAACCTGATATCCTCTATCAGCGAGGACATCGAATATAAAGCGACGATTATGGATATCATTGAAATTCTCAAAGAAGACTATCAAAGATTCCCAGTCAATCAAACTTACAGCATTTACGCTCCAGACGTTTATTTTCAAGACCCACTGAATAAATTTCGTGGTGTTAAACGTTATCAAAAAATGATTAATTTTATCCAAACTTGGTTTTTAGATCCCAAGATGGACTTACATAATATTCAACGTTTAGGAGACACAATCAAAACTGAGTGGACACTCAGTTGGAATACTCCTCTCCCCTGGAAGCCACGGATTTCTATTCCTGGTTGGAGTGAATTAGGTCTTAACTCTGATGGTTTGATTGTCTCCCATATCGATTATTGGAATTGTTCACCCTTAGACGTGGTGAAGCAGCATTTCTAGCGCTTCTGGGTTGATTAGTCCAATATATACCTAACCTCCAGCCCAAAATACCATATCTCTCCTTGTCAACTTAGGTGTACAGACAATTTTTGTAGAGTTATCCCCCAGTTTTTAGAAGACTACAGTGTATACACAAGTCTTAAAAACCTAGTGGTCTCTCGCATTAGTTATGAGTGGTAAATACGTTTGTAGTGAGGACTTTAGTCCTCAAATATTCAAGCACTAAAGTGCTTACTACAAACCTATCAAAACTTTTGCGATAGACCAGTAGCTTGATGAAGTTTTGCTTTTTTGCTCATTCTCATACGGAGTATGGGAATACATTCTGAATTAATCTATCACTGCAAGCAGAGCCTGTAATCAGCTATTCCCGCTCTCTGTATCGATAAAATAAGACGAAATCGAGCCATTATGATGAATATTCCGATATTCATCACTAACAAGCAATTGCCCAAAAAACTAGATCCAATATCTTAATTAAGAGAAATTACTCAGATTAATGTATTAGTTTTATGAGAAATAAAATTATTCACGAATTTTACTGAACCAAAAAACAGCTTGACTAAGCCAAACTAACTTTAGAACCCTATTTAAGGAATATATCTATGTCTCCTCCAAAAACGGACATCACATATTCTATAAAAAGCTGACTTAAGATCGGCTGGACTGAAATCAATGGATTCAAATATGAATTCAATCTTCTAATAATAGAGATAAAAAAGGAACAAATATTATTTGTTCTCTAAAAGTATTTGTCGCAATTTCTCAAACAGAATTCAAGAGTGAAGAATTAGAATTGAGAATTAATTCTGGCTTAAAAATTGAATAGCGCAGTAGTAGCAAGTCTGCAATCTTCTTAATCAATGAAGTCTTTTTACCCTCACCAAATCATAGATTTGGTGATGACACAAGGCGCAAGTCTAGTCTAGCTTTGCGAACAAGATACCCACGCAGCATTTATTAGAGAGCATTTAGATTCTGAATTGATCATCAATCTATTCAATGAGGCTCTTTGGATAAGAAAGCTTTATATACAGTTAATACCATGCAATGTCATGCATATTCTGTTAAGCATTTTGTAGTCTAGCCTCATTTATCGTAATGCTGCAAATGTTGCTATCTGCGAATTTCAACAATTTTGCTTGTCTAAACTCTCATTAGAGTTTATAGTGATACGGTGTTTTTCCCTTACAATTTCTCGGCAGATTTATATCATGATTTATTCTCAAAAATTTCAAAAGTATTTGGCAGGTTTCTCTTTATCTGTCGTATTAGTAGCTGATTTAGTCCTCACACAAAATGTCCCTCCAGCTTTTGCCGAAATAGTAAATTCATCTATTGGGAATGCTGTGACATTTAGTTGCAATGATAGTGAAGCGACAATCAAAGGCAAAAAGGGGCCCAGAGTAGTTAGTGGAAGTTCAGCCTTTTACATTGGTTATCAGCAAGTCTCATCTAATAACAAAAACCCTATAACTATCCGTTTTAATAATGGTATTAAAACATGGTGTAGAACTGATTACGAAACAACAAATGACGACGGTACAGGCTACGGTTTGTATTGGACTGGGGGAAATTTTTTATATGGCGTTTACTCTTCCACTGGCAGTCAGACTGGTAATGATTTTCGCCGCTTTGCAACCGGGCGCTGGTTGTCTAGCTATGGTAGTGGAGGCGGGCCAAAAGTCGCAGTTATAGCCCGGATTAATCCAGCCAATGGCGAGGTTTACTATGCTACATTTTTATCTGCGAAAAAGGCAGATAATGGAAATACAAATTCTTTAGTTGTCAGAAGCCTGTCATGGGATGGCACAAATTTAACTGTAGAGGCAAAGTCATGGTGGACTCCCCGCCGCACTAATACCAACTCCATGACTTGCTCTGGTGCATCTCCTTATATATACACAGCAGTATTCACTAGCGATTTAACAAGGGTTAACTCGGCTTCAGCTGCTACCTGTAGTTAAGGTATAAAGATTCAGCTATCAAATTTAGGACTTACGCAAAACGACAGGCGGTAGGGGCAATTAATGTAGACGCTTTGCGGCTACTCTACGAGTTAGTACCCGCAGGGTATTGTCCCTACTAGAAAATCAAGCTTTGGGCTATTTTTTGCGTAAGTCCCGAAATTGAGGAAGCATATTTTTCCAGTTGTTTGAGAATTGACAAAAGCGATCGCTCTTTCTCAATTATCTATTCCTAATTTTTCCCATGCGGACGATGAATAATTGTCTCTAAAACCCGCCGCTTGGCTTTCGGATCAATACCTACTAAGCGGATATACTCACCGCTATATTCTGCCAAAGTTGCCTCTAAGTTTGAGATTGCATCAGACTCGGCATCAATGTGGCTATGAACACAACTTTGCCAAGAACCTGTGCGGAAACGGCGCTCATCTACGTGTTCAATGCTGATTTTGTAACCTTGAGATAATAATTGCCGAATCTGTTCTTGTGTCTCTAGGGTTAAATGTGGGCTTGATACTTCCTGTTTCTGGAATCCATTCGTTTTTGCTTCTTGAGTTGCACCATTGCTTGACGGCTGATTAATTGGTGTTACAGCAGCAGGCTGTGCAGATTGAGAATTTCTACCTCGATTGAGTCGGTTGTAATCATCAACCAAATGGGAATTTTCCACCCGTTTTTGTTCACCAACGAGGAAGTTACCAGACTCGATTAAGTGAGACAGCCTGAAATCAGGCTTTTTAAATTCTGGTGGCCCTTCAGTGCTGTTAACCACACTCAAGGATACTTTCTCAAAACCTACTTTATGGATGTAGTTGCGGATTTGTTCGTCATAAATGCGCGATCGCAAAGCGCTAAAAAAGTCAATTGACTGGTTGACAAATGTATCAACTAGTTGTTCAACTTCCTTCTGCGATAGTCCATCCGGTTCAAAAATCCCTTTGACAATTCCCACTTTGTCGTCTCTGTCTGGTTCCCAGTAAAATTTCTCCATCCGTCCATCCCGAATTAACGGTGCATAGAGGGTAGAAAAATCATTACCTGTGACAATAATCGGTACACGATGTAAAGGTGTGGAATCGTAGCTTCCAGGCAACTGCACATCTGTAGGATTATCAGCAATATTCATCAGTGTGGCATTCACCAACTGCGTATTTACAGTATATTGCGTGCCTTCATCAAAGCGTCCAGCCCCCGCATCTAAATCGTTAATCATCAGTACACACATTTTGCCGCGTACTTTGATCAGTTCTGCTGTTTCCCGATACCGCAGCCGAATCAACCGCGCTGGATCTCCTGCATCTGGACTTTCCAATTCGCCGCCAGAGATATTAGTCACTTCGATACCCATTTTCTCGAAGACTAATTGACATTGAAATGTTTTGCCTTCTCCTTTGCGTCCGTGAATACCTAAAATCACGGGAACTCGCACACCAGGAAGCTTTAGAAAGTTTTTGGTGATGTGGACAGCCAGTTTGTCCAAAAAGCGGGGAGCGATGTAGTAACCCATAAAATTATCTTTGCCTAGCACTGCCTAAAGTAATGTTAAGTTTTTTTGGTGATGACTGTTTATTTATCTTTTGGTAGAAAAGCAACGCTATTTACCATAAACGTCTTATTGGATATAGATCAAAAATTTTATCAGCACTCAGTATAAGTATATTTTCTGCGAGTGCTTGTGCAATTAAAATTCGGTCAAATGGATCGCGATGATGTGAGGGTAGTGTGGCAACAACAGTAACATGGCTAATTTTGATATCGAGTAACCTAAAATCTTGAGGTTTAGTTGCTGTGTGATGAATATCTCAAATGGCTGATTAAAACTAAGCTTGCCTAAATTCTGCTTAATAGCTATTTCCCATAGACTAGCTATACTTAGCAAAATTTCATTATTTTCATTATTAATTAACTCTACTACTTGATTACTAAGTCTTGAATTATCTGTCACATACTAAATAAAAGTATGTATATCCAGCAATAATCTCATTCCATATATTCCTTGAAATCTTCCAGTGGTTCATCAAAGTCATCAGATATTGTAATTAAACCCTTTGCGCTTCCAGGTTGACGGAGGCGTTTAACTTGCGACACAGGAGTTAACTTCACAACAGGTTGATTATCTTTGATGATGATAATTTCCTCACCACTGAGTGCTACTTCAATTAAGTCGGATAAATTTTGAGATGCTTCAGCTAGAGTAATTTGCTGCATAATTACCACCTTTGGATATAAAAATTAGGTGCTACCACTATCCTAACTTTGAATGTTCGATTAAATCACAGGAAACCAATTTAACCAAGCGTCCCAATTTTCTACTATTTGGGCAAATTCTTCATAACCGCCTGCTTGAGGATGAACCCCATCATTGGCTCTTGCTTCATTAATCCAGATATTTGATATTTCTAATATCGGAAAAACGTCTAAATAAGGTACATTTAATCCTTTACAAATCAAAGCATATTGGTTGGATAAATCTATAGTTTTCTGCTTTCTTTGAGAATCTTCTTGTTCTGCGTAGGGTGCGGGTCCAACCATCAAAACAGGATATAACTTTTGAGCTTCGCTTAAAATTTCATGGGTATTTTTGATAGAAACTGCCAAATCCACGCGAGTTTTAGCATTTTCTAATGTTGTGTCATTCAATCCAAAAGAAAATACAACTCTGCCATCATATTCCTTGGGTAATCGCAGTGATACTTCTTGTAACCAACGCTTTGCTATATCAGTACTTGTATCACGCCTAATTCCTAAATTATAGTAAGTAATGTCATAACCTTTTTTATTAGCATTAACACATACTCTCCCTGTCCAACCAAGATATTCTTGGTCGCCAGTACCGTTAACGAAGGAGTCACCAACAAAGCAAATTCTTACTTCCGACAGATGCTGTAATTCCATTTATTATATTTAAAAAAAGCAGAGGTTTACACAAAGCGGCGCTGAGTTATTCTCTGCGTCCCTCTGCGTTTTCCATTGCGTCCCTCTGCGTTTAAAAACAAACCTAGTAAATAGGAGAGGCAGATAATTCCACCTCTCCTATGAAGATAAACTAATTACTTAAAGCAACGCTAGCTTTAGTATCTGGTAGCTTTGTTAGGTTTGTGAACCAAAAAGCTGAGAACTTGGCACTGCTTGATGTTGTCAAAACCCACAACACGGATATAGCTGGTGTTGAATTGAGAACGGCATCCTTGAACTTCGCTCAATACTTCTTGAGTAGATTTAGCACCGAACAAAGGTAGCTTCCACATTGTCCAATATAATTCTGTTGGCTCAGAAGTTTCGTTGAACTCGATCGCTGGAATGTAACCTTGATTCAAAATGTACTGAATCTGCTTGGCAATTTGAGCGTCAGTCAGGGGTGGCAGATAAGAAAGGGTTTCGTAACGACGCTCTTTTGGTAAAGTTTGCATAGCTTTTTGATAATGGGTTGCGATTTTTGACTACTAGGTTGACCGAACTAATTGGATAAGTTATCCAAATTCTGATCTGAAGTTGTTTGCTGTTCTGGTTGCAGACTGGGGCTAGATGTGTCTATTCGTGTGATGCGTTCTAAATGCTGGCGACGCTGTTCCATATTGGCTTGCTGAATACCAGTGCGAACCATTTCCGGTAAAAATTCTGCAATTTCTTCCGCAATGTGTTCTCTGACAGTCATGATTCGCAAAGCCAAATCTGGTTTTTCTCTCAGCAGTTGCTCAATGTATGACTCACCATTTTGAATTTTGCCAGACGAAAAGTTATGCAACCAAAGTTCTAATGGAGGATTAGTTTCGCCTAGCTGTGCCAATACTGTCCTTAGAGCCTGATAAGTCAGATAGCTTTGGAGAGTTTTGGCTGTGTCCTTCGCAATTTGCTTAAGATTCATGCTTGACCCCAGCCCTAAAGAGTTATGAGTTATGAGTTATGAGTTATGAATTAATGCAAATCCTAACTCTTAACTCTTAACTCTTAACTGTTAACTCAGATCAGACGGTATCCATTGCTTCAAACTCGAACTTGATTTCTTTCCACAGTTCGCAAGCAACAGCTAGTTCAGGAGACCACTTGGCTGCTTCGCGGATGATATCGTTACCTTCACGAGCCAAGTTACGGCCTTCGTTACGAGCTTGAACAACAGCTTCCAAGGCGACGCGGTTAGCGGTTGCTCCAGGAGCGTTACCCCAAGGGTGTCCCAGAGTACCACCACCGAATTGTAGTACGGAGTCATCACCAAAGATTTCTACTAGCGCGGGCATGTGCCATACGTGGATACCACCAGAAGCAACTGCCATTACACCAGGTAGAGAAGCCCAGTCTTGGGTAAAGTAAATACCACGAGACTTGTCTTGCTCAATGTAGTTTTCACGCAACAGGTCAACGAAGCCCATTGTGATGCCGCGCTCACCTTCCAACTTACCAACTACGGTGCCGGTGTGGATGTGATCACCACCAGACAAACGTAGAGCTTTAGCCAATACACGGAAGTGGATACCGTGGTTCTTTTGACGGTCGATTACAGCGTGCATAGCACGGTGAATGTGTAGCAAGATACCGTTATCGCGGCACCAACGAGACAATGTGGTGTTGGCGGTGAAACCTGCGGTGAGGTAGTCATGCATGATGATGGGCATTTTGAGTTCTTTAGCGTACTCAGCCCGTTGCAACATTTGTTCGCAAGTAGGAGCGGTGACGTTTAGGTAGTGACCTTTAATTTCACCGGTTTCTGCTTGAGCTTTGTTGATAGCTTCAGCTACAAACAAGAAGCGATCGCGCCATCTTTGGAATGGTGCGGAGTTAATGTTTTCGTCGTCTTTGGTGAAGTCCAAACCACCGCGTAAGCACTCGTATACAGCGCGTCCGTAGTTCTTAGCGGAAAGACCCAATTTGGGCTTAATGGTACAACCTAGTAAAGGACGACCGTATTTGTTTAACTTGTCGCGCTCAACTTGGATACCGTGAGGAGGCCCTTGGAAGGTCTTGATGTAAGCTACTGGGAAACGGATGTCTTCTAGACGTAGTGCCCGCAGAGCTTTGAAACCAAATACGTTACCTACAATTGAGGTTAATACGTTGGTTACAGAACCTTCTTCAAACAAGTCCAAAGGATAAGCAACGTAGCAGATGTACTGGTTGTCTTCGCCGGGAACTGGTTCGATGTCATAACAACGACCTTTGTAGCGATCAAGGTCGGTGAGCAAGTCTGTCCACACAGTTGTCCAAGTACCTGTGGAAGACTCAGCCGCTACAGCCGCACCTGCTTCTTCGGGAGGAACACCGGGCTGGGGTGTCATGCGGAACGCAGCTAGAAGATCGGTATCTTTTGGTGTGTAATCGGGTGTGTAATAAGTTAATCTGTAATCTTTAACCCCGGCTTGATACCCAGACTTGCTCTGAGTCTTCGTTTGAGCGTAAGACATATTTTATCCTTCCCTGAAATCACTCTTAATTAATTATCAAATCACGTTTTGTGCAACTTCCCCTCACCCCTTTTTTCCCCCTTCATCAAGGAGAAGATTCGGGAAAAATTTTTGTTGGGGGTTGTTTTTGCCCAAGGGTTGCAGTTTTTTTGCGGCGGACACTTTGGTAGCGGTGGTAGCCCTCCTCACCAGTGTTATCCCCTTCTAGGGGTACACGACCTAGCGCTTCTACTGTTTCCTCTTTATACGAATCAAAATTCTTTTTTACCTCTTTTTCGCACCCGACTAAACCTTCTCAATTTCACCAAAACTCCCGCTTTTCGCGGCTTTATTTTAGATAATTCCCCTACAAATTGGGGTATTCAGGGGATTGGGCTGGCTGGCAGACATTCCCACCTCTACACTCCTTCTATCTTCCCCATTGATGGAAAAGATACCAGAAAAGAATTTACTTGACAGAGATTTAGCAGGGTGGTGAGCGAAAGATAAAAAATTGCACACCACGTAATTTGTAACTTATTCCACAATATATCAATAATTCGATAAGTTATTCTTTCAAAGTTTTGAACTTATATATTTAGTTTTGTTATTACATAATGATTTAACATTTTATTACAAACGCTTTACAAGGTGTCATCAATAGTGTTTCGGGACTGGGTAATAAAAAAGTATTCCTAAATATTTATTCTCCAGTCCCCAATCCCCAATGTTTAAAAAATCCCAACTAGGGGAACACTGAAATTAACCCAAAGCCAGTTTAGGTAATGACTATGGGTAATGTCTCCAAAGGAAATGTCACCGTGGTACTATTTTGCAAGCGTACTAGTTTATTGATTACTTCTATCTTGTTTGGGTTGATAGCTGTGCCAGGTATGGGATGGGCACAAAAAACCCCTGACATCAAATCATCTGATTTAACCCCCGCTTATCCACCTTCTGCACCGCCACCGCGAGTAGAATCTTTGCCCGATGAGCGCGGAGTGCAAGAAAATTCGCCAGAAACTGATTATCGTGTTGGTAACTTACTGGCAGATGTTACAGGCAATCTTTGGGTAGGTTCTTGGCGGGGATTATCGCGGATTGATCCTAAAACTGGCAAGATTATTTCTCGTGTTAGCTTACCGAATGTTGCCATTGGTGCTTTAGCCCAAGACAAAGTAGGACGCTTGTGGGTGGGAAGTTATGGCGGACTAGTTCGAGTAGACCCTCGCACGAATGAAATCACCGCACAGAATTTATTTTTGCCTTCTAAACGGGTTTTGTCACTGTTGCTTGACAAACGGGGTTATTTGTGGACTGGAACTGATAGTGGTTTAGCCCTAATTAGTCCTGACCAAGGTTTGATTATGACAACAGTAAAAAATCTGCCTGGTGTCAGCGCCAACACCCTAACTTTAGATGCTGAAGGTCAACTGTGGGTTGGCACTCTTGATGGATTGGTGCGGGTAAATACTGCTAGTGCTTCGATTATGAAGCGCATTGCCGATTTACCAGGGACGACTGTTCAAGCTTTAGCTATCAGTCCAGAAGGCTTAATTTGGGCCGGAATGCCGAATAATTTGCTAGTCATTAACCCAAAAACTGGTGCAGTTTTGCGGTCTGTGACTCGCCTGCGTGGGCGTGATGTGACGGCGGTACGTTTTGCTAAAGATGGTAGTGTCTGGGTTGGAACTAGCAATGGTTTGTTACGATTAAATCCAAATACAGGCGCTGTGTTAGATGCAGAAGTTGCTGGACTTCCTTCTAGTCGGGTTCTTGCCCTTGTACCTGACATCAGCAATAAACTATGGATTGGCACTAGTGAAGGTCTGGCTTGGTTAATGCCCAAAACGGATAGTGCAAAAACCCATATTGCTTTCAGTCGCGCTGTTAAGTAGGAATTAGGGGACAGGTTACAGGGTACAGGGGACTGAATTCTTTTAGCCGATCACCTATACCTATCACTTATCCCCTATCACCTATCCCCTAATTAAAAATGGCAATCACTACCCAGCAATTAATTCAATGGAAACAACAGGGACGTTCAATTGTCGCGTTGACCGCCTGGGATTATGCGATCGCTCAACTCATCGATGCAGCTGGTGTAGACTTAATCCTTGTGGGTGACTCTATGGCAGTAGTTTTAGGGTATGAAACAACACTGCCGATAACTTTGGATGAGATGATATACCATGCCAAATCTGTGCGTCGTGGGGTTAAACGGGCATTAGTCGTTGTAGATTTACCATTTTTGACGTATCAAGAAAGTCTTCAACAAGCAATGCACTCAGCTGGGCGGGTACTAAAGGAAACGGGCGCTCAAGGGGTAAAATTGGAGGGTGGCTATCCAGCGATCGCAGAAACTATTGCTCGTTTGGTTCAAGCTGGAATTCCGGTAATGGGTCATGTCGGTTTGACACCGCAATCAGTACATCAACTCGGTTTGCGGCAACAAGGGAAAACCCAAGAAGCGAGTGAGAGAATTTTACAAGAAGCGATCGCTCTCGAACAAGCAGGTGTATTTTCTATAGTTTTAGAGCATATACCCGCAGATTTGGCAATGCAGATTACACAAAAACTTAGCATTCCGACAATTGGTATCGGTGCAGGAATTCACTGCGATGGACAGGTTTTAGTTACCTCGGATGTAATCGGACTGGCTGAAAAACATCCACCGTTCGCCAAGGTTTACACCAACTTGCGAGAGACGATTACCAAGGCTGTACAAGATTATGCGGTGGAAGTGCGCGATCGGAAATTTCCATAAGCATGGAATTTACGATCAAAAAATACAAAAAGCTGCCAAATAGTTAGTTTTCCATCTTGCATAATTTATGCAATCAGAGAGCAGCACATTATAAAATTGCTGAAGTTAAAAATTTTGCTACAACATCCAGAGTGAAAACTGATAGCATATTTTATCGCCTATTTCAAGAATTCCCCAGTGTCTTCTTTGAACTGATTGGCAATTCTCCTGAAACTGCAAATATCTATCAATTCTCTTCAGTTGAAATCAAACAAACTGCCTTTAGAATAGATGGTGTATTTCTTCCCACTCAAGACGAAGAAAATCCAATTTATTTCGTTGAAGTTCAATTTCAACCAGATTCAGATATTTATTTGCGCCTAGTTTCGGAAGCATTTCTCTATTTACGGCAAAATAAATCTAAAAATTCTTGGCGAGGAGTGGTGATTTATCCCAGAAGGAGTATAGATACTGGTGAGCTACAAGATTGCCACGAATTCTTCAACAGCGATCGCATTAGTATAATTTACTTGGATGAATTAGGCGAAGCTGCATCACTACCAATAGGTATTGCTACCCTAAAATTAGTAATTGAAAATGAAGATACAACTATTACTACCGCCAGAGAACTAATTAACCGTACTAAACAAGCCGTAAATTTGCAACTACCACAAAAACAATTACTAGAATTAATAGAGACAATCTTAGTTTATAAATTGCCTAACATAAGTCGAGAGGAGATAGAAGCTATGTTTGGGTTAAGTGAGTTGAAGCAAACACGGGTTTATCAAGAAGCTGAAGAAGAAGGTAAACAAAAAGGTCGTTTTGAGGCAAAATTAGAAGCTGTACCTAAACTGCTAGCACTTGGTTTAAGCGTGGAACAGATATCACAGGCGTTAGATTTGGATATTGCACAAGTCCAGCAAGCAATACAGCAAACACCTTTCAATGAATAAGTTCAGACAAGCGATGTCTGGCTACAAGGCGCTTTGCATTTACGTATTTTCTCAACTAGAAATATCAGCTAAAAACCCCATACTTGGAGGTGCAGCAATGGTACAACAAGTTACAACAGAAACCACCACCGAAGTCATCTACCCGGAAAGCGACGGACAGCCAATGGCGGATAATACAGAACAATTTGCATGGATTGTCAAAATTAAAGAAAATTTAGAAATCCTATTTGCATCAACAACTGATGTATTTATCGCCGGAGATTTGTTTTGGTATCCAGTTCAAGGAAACCCGAATCTCAAACAAGCACCGGATACAATGGTAGTCTTTGGTAGACCAAAAGGAAAACGGGGTTTCTATTTACAGTGGGATGAAGATAATATCCCCCCACAGGTAGTATTTGAAATACTATCGCCAGGTAACACCCTCAAAGAAATGACCAAAAAATTTCAGTTTTACCAGCATTACGGCGTGGAAGAATATTATATTTATGATCCGGCTAAAAACGATTTAAATGGCTTGCTCCGTTCTGGGGATAGTTTTGAAGTCATCGAGGAGATGAATGGCTGGGTAAGTCCGCGTTTGGGAATCAGTTTTACATTAACACCGGATACCCTGGAAATTGTTTCTCCTACCGGACAAAAGTTTTTGTCACCCGTAGAAATTGACCAGTTACGCCAACAGGAACGCCAACGTGCAGAACGGGAATGTCAAGCAAAGGAAGCGGCTTTACAAGAATTAGAAAAAGAGCGCGATCGCTATCAAGAATTGTTAGCGAAACTCAGAGAAAAAGGAATTAATACAGATAATTTGTAATTGGGGGTAGACTTAATCCCTGAAAATCCAAAATCTTATCTGTTTTAACTGATGACTCAATACAGTTTAATTTAGTTATTTAAATCTTATGCTCTAGGCACAGGGAAAAAATTGAGTTTTTGTATTTTTGTACAAAAGTTTCAAATCCAACTCAGCAATACTTTAGTTGTTGATGTGTCCTAGCGCTGATGCTGATGGATACTTATGATATGGGAACTAAAAATTTAACTATGGAACAACAACCGATACAAGTAATTGGAGGTGGACTAGCTGGAACTGAAGCAGCGTGGCAAATAGCCCAAGCTGGAGTACCGGTAATTCTCCATGAAATGCGTCCAAAACGTTTCAGTCCTGCTCATCATACAGAACATTTGGCAGAATTAGTCTGTAGTAATTCCTTTGGGGCAATGGCAAGCGATCGCGCGGCGGGATTATTGCATGAAGAATTACGTCAACTTGGTTCTATTGTCATCTCCAAAGCTGATGAACACGCCGTACCTGCGGGAGGGGCGCTAGCGGTAGACAGGGGACAATTTGGCCAAGACTTGACTCAAACTTTAGCCAGCCATCCTTTAATTGAATTTCGCCGGGGTGAAGTATCTGCGATTCCTGAAGGAATTGTGGTTTTGGCAACTGGACCTTTAACCAGCCCCGAATTAGCCGAAGATTTGCAACGCTTTACGGGGATGGAATACCTCAGCTTTTTCGATGCGGCTAGTCCGATCATTGTGGGAGAATCGATTAATCGTGACGTTGCTTTTATGGCATCACGTTATGACAAAGGTGAAGCTGCTTATCTCAACTGCCCAATGAATAAAGAGCAGTATTTGCACTTTCGAGAAGAACTTTGTAAAGCTGAACAAACAGAACTCAAAGGTTTTGAACGGGAAACAGCAAAATTTTTTGAAGCGTGTTTACCCATTGAAGAACTAGCACAGCGTGGGGAAGATACCATGCGCTACGGCCCGTTGAAGCCAGTAGGATTGTCAGATACTCGCACCGGGGAACGTCCTTATGCTGTGGTGCAGTTGCGACAAGAAGACAAAGCCGGTCAACTGTGGAATATGGTAGGATTCCAAACTAATCTGCGTTGGGGTGAGCAAAAGCGGATATTTCAGCTAATTCCCAGTTTGGAAAAGGCGGAGTTTGTGCGGTTGGGAGTTATGCACCGTAACACTTTTATTAATGCCCCTCAGCTAATGCATCCAACTCTGCAATTTAAAGAACGTCCAACGTTGTTAGCTGCTGGACAGTTGATTGGTACTGAAGGCTATACTGCTGCGGCTGCGGGTGGCTGCTTGGCGGGAATTAATGCAGCACGGCTAGCTTTGGGTAAAGAAGCTTTGGTTTTACCACCAACAACAATGATGGGTGCGTTATTGGAATTTATTAGTTCCGCTTCGCCGAAGCATTTCCAACCAATGCCCCCCAATTTTGGTATTTTTCCCGAATTGGGTGCGAAAATCAAAAGTAAACAAGAGCGTTACGGACGTTACCGCGATCGCTCTTTAACCGATCTAGCAAATTGGAAAGCTAATCGTAATTAATGGGAATTGGGAAGAGGACTTGGGGACAAGGAGAATTAGGGACAAGGAGAAAGACTTGTTTCAAGTTCTCACCTCTTGTCCCCTTGTCCCCTTGTCCCCCTTGTCTTCCTACCTCCCCTGCTTCCCCTGCCCCTCTGCTCCCTTGCTCCCCTGCCTCTTTTCCCCACCCTATTTAATAAAACTTCAAATAGGTTTATTATCCTTTAAAATCTTTTGCAAAAATTTAGGTCAGATGTATGGCTGATATTGTTGATATTGCTGTTACGGCTGAGTCTTTCAAAACACTAGTGGCGGCTGTACAAGCTGCTGGTTTAGTAGAAACATTAAAAAGTCCTGGCCCGTTCACTGTCTTTGCACCAAATGACGATGCTTTTGCCAAATTACCGCCGGGAACTATCCAAACTCTGTTACAGAATATTCCCCAGCTAACGCGAATTTTAAAGTATCATGTCGTTCCAGGAAAGCTGCTAAAGGCTGATTTGGCAGAACTCGGCACGGTTAATTCTGTGGAAGGTTCACCGATTAAAATTCATTCTTTAGATGGTTTTGAAGTTAAAAATGCCACAGTTTTAGCAGCAGATATCGAAGCTGATAATGGCGTGGTACACGTTATCGATACCGTGATTTTACCGGGTTAATTCAGCTAGGGTGGATGTTTTCCACCCTACTTATCCAAAATCTTTATAATTAACTAACTATTGAGTAGTATCAAAACGCAACTCAATATTTTAATTTATGTTATGTTTGCAATGTGATTACTCACTCACCTGTTAATGTAAATTTAGTTATTTTAAAATAAATTAAGTTCTTAAAAAGCTAACATCTATCCCAACAACATTAATGCTCGATTTTAACACCTTAGTAGAGTTCTCTCGTGGTAACTGCATAAGTATTTGTGCGTTTCTCGTCCCAGCAAACTTGCTTGTCACAATTTTAACAATGGGTCTAGTAGCCTTACGTCGCCCATCACATCAAGTATGGCAATCTGCTGGAATTGCTAGCTTTTTCGCTTCTGTAATGATCCTGCACGTATATACTTGGTTCATGATTGGTGTGGTGATGGCTCCTACTTATATCTTGTTGTGGCTAGCAATCACGTGTTTGGTGACTAATTTGGGAGCAATTCTTTATCAAAGACGTTACAGTAACAGCCCTAGCCTTTCCAACAACGTCTGAAATCTAGATTTCTCCATTCATGCTCAAGGATGGCATATAGCCAAGAGTCTCGCCATTCTCCCTTAATCCAATGGTGTTCTCGCAAATATCCTTCTTGCTGCATTCCAATTTTTTGCATAACTCGTGCTGAAGTAATGTTTTCTGGATGACAAGTCGCAAATATGCGATGTAAGCCTAACTCCTGAAACCCAAATGACAAAAAGGCTTTTACAGCTTCTGTTGCATATCCTTGTCCCCAAAATTCCTTAGTAAAACAGTATCCAATAGAGCCTGTTTTATTATCAATATCCTTAACGGATATGCGACAGATACCAATTAATTGCTGTTTGGTTTTTAAAGTTACTGCTAAGGCAAAATGTTGACGGGGTTCTTCTCCTTGTAATGAAATCTCTCTTTGCAAAAAGTTTTTGGTATCTTCTTCGCTATTAGGGCCAAAAGTCAAATAACGCACAACTTCGCGATCGCTAGCGTATTGATGAACCGCTAGCCAATCTGACTCTACAAAGTCTCGTAGTTTGAGACGTTGGGTTTCTAGCGGTAGATTCATTGGGTAAATTCTGCACGTAACTGATTGACAACCCGATCTAATCCCACGGAATGGGCGGCTTTGAACAATAAACGATCGCCTGTTTGCACAAATGTCTTCAACCTAGCCACTAATTCGGCATGAGTTGCAAAGCATTCCGATGGGATACCTTCAGCACTAAGAGCCATCGCTTCGGCATCTTCTCCATCTACCAAAACCAACAAGCCGTCTAAATTCAACTTTCGTACTGTTTCTCCCACTCGCTGGTGCAACTGCTGCGATCGCTCTCCTAATTCTTTCATTGCACCCAATACGGCAATCTTCCGCTTTCCGGGTGTATCTGCTAATAACTGCAACGATGCAATCATCGCTTCTGGTGCAGCATTATAAGTTTCATCTAAGATTATCACATCATTGGGCAAGGTAAATCGCTGTGATCGTCCCGTGGGCATATCCACCTCTACACCTGCTTTCAGGCTTGCCCAATCAATCCCCAACACCTTTGCCACCGCTAAAGCTGCCAAGAAATTAGTCGCATTGTGACGACCAGGTAGCGGTAGAGGCAATTGGATTCCTGCAACTTCCACAGTTTCGTTATCAATTAACTGCCCTTGGATATCCCCACCAGAGAAGCCGTAAGTCAAAACTTCTCCTTGCCAAACTTTCGCAGCAGTAGCCATTAATAAAGGATTGTCGTGGTTGAGAATTGCCACACTATCAGCAGCCATTTCAACTAACAACTCACATTTTGCCTCAGCGATCGCTTCTTCGGAACCCAGTAATTCAATATGTGCCGTCCCCACATTGGTAATTACTCCAATTGTTGGACGCGCTATTTGTGTAAGTTCGGCAATTTGTCCCCTACCCCGCATCGCCATTTCAATCACAGCGTAGTCATTTTCTGCGCCAAGTTCTAGGAGAGTTTTTGGGACACCAATTTCGTTGTTGTAATTTCCATAAGTTTTGTGAACTCGCCCCTTTGTTCCTAAAACTGCGGCGATCAATTCTTTGGTTGTTGTTTTACCCACAGAACCTGTTACGCCAATTACAGGAATATTAAAGCGATCGCGCCACCATCTGCCAATTTGTTGATATGCCTTTAAGGTATCTTTTACCCGTAACACCGGAAAACCGGGATTTTCGTATTCAAAATCTACAATTGCAGCTATTGCACCCTTTGCGATCGCAGTTGGCACAAATTTATGTCCATCAAATTTATCGCCTCGCAAAGCGACAAATACTTCACCCGGCTTTAGGGTACGGCTATCTGTTTGTATACCGCAACTTACTTGTGTTAAAGCAGTTTCAGATAAATTTATTGGACTGGCTAAAAGAACTTTAACCAGTTGGGATAGGGTGGCAGAACAACGCATAAGTAATTTACAATTTAAAGTTCAAAATTATAAAATCGAATTATGACACAATACTGCATTGAACAACAAGATTTGCGACTTCTCGAAAAAGTCCCAAATTGAAGTCTATTCACAATAACACCAAAAATAGTGCCAAAGAAGCTTAAGTCCTTTGGCACGCCTTTTTTAGAAGCTATTTATATAGTTTAATTAAGCAGATGCTTTATTTTGCTATCCCCGGTTTTTAATTAAGATTACTTGCATGATTTGTAGTGCTATCTCACGAGAAACGCCTAAAGCTTGATATAGATCGTTTAAAAAGCTTTTTTCTTCTTCAGCGACAACACCTTCAGCTAAGACTAAATCAGTGGCTACTGCAAAGGCTGCTTCCCGCAAGTCTTGAGATAGAGATTCCTTTGCTGCATCAAATAAAGTGTTAAAACCATCCCCCTTGAGAACGCCCAATATTTGCTCAAACAGCCTATTCATCATCTCATGAGGATAACCTGTAAAAAGTTTCATCCGAGACAGCACAAAAGTGATAGAATTTGCTTGCTCAACAGAAAGATAACCGTCTGAAGCTGTTGCCGCCAAGACAATAACAGCAAAAGCTTCCGCTGAATTGAGTGCTGCTTGGGTTTGGTTTTCTGTACCCAACACAGCGTCGAATAGACTCATTTGTAGTAACTCCTTGGCTAGAGTCTCAATAGCGCTACAGTTACCTGTATGTTTGGTAGATTTACAGGTAAGACTGTAACGCTGTGAGACTTTCATGCTTTAGTATTCCCAAGATTTATCCACGGCGAACACTTGCACCCAATGGTTTTTGGCAATAACTACAATTGCCATCTGTAAACTTAGCGTTCTCCTGCCTTTTCTATTGTTTCAATTACCGCTAAACCTATACCAGAAGCTGCTATTAACAGTACTGCTGATATCAAATAGGCATTAGTCAACATCCGTAGGGCTTCACCGAAAAAAATATAGGTGGTCATTGCTTCACCTTTGAAAATTTGTGCTGCTAGTACTTTTTATTTCTCCACACCCTGATAGGTGAATTTCGCTGAGAAACTGCTAGCAATTGCATCTTAACAAAACTTTAGCTCTTTCAGAACCCCATTCAAAATTTTTATTTCTGAAGATTTGATGAACTTGAGAAAAAAGTGCATTAAGTATGGGGCATGAAGAAGAAACAAGGAAGAAAAGGGCTTAAAAGGGTAAGTATTTTGTATTTGGTCATTTTTTAACTATTTCAACCGATGTTTAAATCCTGAAACGACCAAACTACGTTAAATAGTTGAGAATTTTCTCAATTATTTTCGACATACTAAAAAACCTATCCTTGAAAGGAAGAAAAGGGGGAGAGACTTGTCTTCAACTCTTCAGTTCAAGAAACCTTTGCCTGCTTTACTTTTGTGAATTTTTGTTCGGTAATCAGGGGAACAAGAAAATTTAAAGTAGACAGGATTCAATTGTCGCTACAACTGATTGAGAAAGAGTATCAAAATCGTAACCACCTTCTAAGCCAAACAGAATTTTACGAGTTAAGCCTAGACAATAATTAGTAAATAAAGCATAGTCTTCTGGCTGCAAATTGATACTTGCTAGAGGATCTGCGGCATTGGCATCATAACCAGCACTCACAATCAGTAAATCCGCTTGAAAGTTGGCTAAAAACGGTATGACTTGCCTTTCAAATAGCGGCTGATATACTGCAATATCACTACCAGGAGGTACTGGTAAATTTAATACATTATTATGAAAGCCGCGTTCTGTGGCTCTCCCAGTACCGGGATAACATGGATATTGATGTAGGGAACAGTAGGCGATACGTGCTTCAGTTTCGACGATCGCCTGAGTACCATTACCGTGATGCACATCCCAATCGAGAATGGCGACGCGGTTAATTCCGGGTTGTTCGAGGGCAAAGAAAGCGGCGATCGCAGCATTAGAAAATAGGCAAAAGCCCATCCCAGCATCGCTTTCTGCATGATGTCCTGGGGGACGTGCTAATACAAAAGCTGGATTAGCCGACTTTAATACAGCCTCAACACCATCTAGCCATGCACTGACTGCCAACAATGCCACATCATAACTGCGTGGAGAAACTGGCGTATCTCCATCCAAAGGGCCACCGCCACTAGAAGCGATTTGCCAAAGTTTTTTGATGTAGGCTGGGCTATGAGCTTTAACCAACATAGACATCAGTGATGGCTGTTCTGATACTGGTGTGGGCGATCGCCAGTCAATTTTATCTGTGAATCTAGCTGCTTTTAGGGCATTTGCGATCGCAGTTAAACGTTCTGGTTTTTCGGGATGGTATTTTCCAGTCTTGTGATCTAAAAATTCGTCGGAATAGATGACTGGCAGCATAAGACGAAAAAAGTCGGCAGCAGGACAATAAACAATTCGTAATTCGTAATTATGTTTTGTGACTGAATTTTACCCCCGACACAAAACAAGCTGTTTATGGGAACGGGGGTATCAACCCCTA
Organism: Nostoc sp. ATCC 53789; assembly: GCF_009873495.1. GTDB lineage: Bacteria > Cyanobacteriota > Cyanobacteriia > Cyanobacteriales > Nostocaceae > Nostoc > Nostoc muscorum_A. The sequence continues at coordinate 4,677,153 of NZ_CP046703.1, forward strand.
GGAATTACGAATTATGATGAATGCTATTGTATCGTTACTGGTACAAACAGTTTTTTCTTGTACTAGTACAACACCGCGGAAATAAACCACCCATAAATAAATGAAATGCTTATGCTGTATTCATTTTTAATTTTTAATTCCGCCTTGCGGTACTAGATGATTGGTCGTTTACTTTCGAGAATTTCTGTTGCTTTCTGTTCAGGAAGTGGGCGGTAGAAGAAATAGCCCTGTACCTCCTCACAGTCGATAGATTTCAAGAACTCCAATTGCTCTGCTGTTTCCACTCCTTCGGCTGTCAACTTCAATCCCAAGCTGTGTCCCAAGGTAACTATGGCCTGGATAATATGAGATACTTTGGAATCCGGCTTCAAATCTCTCATGAAAGACTGATCTATTTTGAGATTGTGGAGTGGCAAAAGCTGTAGGCGCGAGAGCGAGGAGTGACCCGTACCAAAGTCATCAATGGAGATGTTAACACCCATCTGCTTTAGCTCCTCTAACACCGTTCTGGTAAAACCCAAGTCCTCAATGGCTGTGGTTTCCATAATTTCTAATTCTAAAAAGTGGGCATCTAGACCCGTTTGCTCTAAAACTCGGGTTATAATCTCCACCAATTTGGGTTGGCGGAACTGCTTCAGAGAAAGATTGACAGCCATAGTTATAGGTGGCAATCCTGAATCTTGCCAGGTTTTATTTTGCATACAGGCTGTCCGTAGCACCCATTCGCCGATGGCGATAATTAATCCACTTTCTTCGGCGAGGGGAATGAAGACACTGGGTGCTACCAATCCCATTTCTGGGTGCTGCCAACGCAACAGTGCCTCCATACCAGTAATTTCTCCTGTGCTAATGTTCACACGAGGTTGATAGAACACCGTAAATTCTTCACGTTCTAGGGCATAGCGCAAACTCTTTTCTAAAGTCAGAAGTTCAGGATTCTTGGCGCTTAGAGAAACACTATAAAATTGATAGTTATTTCGCCCTTTGTCTTTGGCGTAGTATAAAGCGGCATCTGCGTGCTGGATTAGTGTTTCGGCATCAGGACTGTTGTTATCAAGCAACGCAATACCGAGGCTGGCAGTCACATAAAGTTCATGCCCTTGGAGATAAAAAGGATCTTCTAAGGTTTGTAAAATTCTGTACGCCACTTGCGTTACTTCTTCAATATCAGTGACTCGTGGGAGTAAGATAGTAAACTCATCGCCTCCCCAACGGGCTATAGTGTCTCCCCCTCTGAGTAAATCTTTTAATCTTTGAGCGACGTTTTTTAACAATTGGTCTCCCAAAGTATGCCCCAGAGTGTCATTGATTACCTTGAAGCGATCCAGGTCGAGGAAGATCACAGCTAAACTTTCGCCGTTTCGAGTGGCATTGGGCAGAGTTTTACTCAGCAGTTCGTTAAATAGTAGGCGATTGGGCAACCCTGTCAGCATGTCATGGAGGGCTTGATAGCGAATCTTTTCTTCTACTTGCTGACGTTGCCTAGCACCAATAATACTAGCGGCCATTGTCAAAAGTGTAGATTCTTCGTGCTTTGACCAATGACGCTCAAAGGTACAGTCTGCCAAGCCAAGATAGCCCCAGCACTCATTCTCCAAGCGGAGAGGCACCAAAAGAAGGGATTGAATGCCATCTCTAATGAGGAATTCTTGTTCTGCGATCGGAAATTTTTGGGTGAGTCCGCTAATTGACTGGCCGCTACAAAGAATAGTATACCAACGGGCTAATCCAGAACCTTGATAAACCTGATTCTGCCAATGGTGGTGGGTAGATTCAATTAAAGATTGCGTCCATTCAAACCGCAAACTGACTGCTCTTTCCCCTGTAGCAGGATGGGGATGGTTTTGAAAAAGATAAGCACGATCTGCTTTGGCAGCTTCGCCCAGTATAGCTAAAGCTCGCTCAATGCCAGTTTCGTAATTCATTTCCCCCAGCAAATAATTAGCAGCTTCTGCAACTGCTTGCAGCAAGCGATCGCGCTGACGCAATTCGGCTGTAGCTTGTTTTTGCTCTGTAATATCCCTAATAATAAAAGTTCTAATTAAATCACTTTGAGGAAGGTAAAGAACGGATTGTTCAAAAACTTCTGTATCTACTTCCACCTCCCGCACAAAAGAATTTTTTTCTAAATTCTTAACTGTACTCAGGAGTCCTGCTAATATTGGGTGTTCTGTCCCAACTTCCCTGAGTTTGGGAAACTTGAGAGTAGCAGCAGGATTGATGTAAGTCACTATTCCCTGGAAATCCATCTCAATAATTGGATTGGGGATGAGTTCAGGGAAAGATGCTAGACGAGCTAAGGCAGACTCACTAGCTGCTTCCAAGCTGGGATCGATAGCTAGGGTTTGAAAAGGATTGGCAGGACTGGCTTGCTCTGATAGAAAACCAGATAAGTCTTCAACATCAAAAGATTCAGAAAATGCTTCCTCTGAAATGTTGGAAATAGCATAATATTTAGCCTGAGCTTGATTGCTACCAAAGGCAATGGTATCTCCATTTCTAAGATTATGAGAAAAGGATTTAGTACCATTTATAAATAAGCCATTAGTACTTCCTTTACCCTTGAAGTTGCCATCAATAATTTGGAAGCCATATTGGTCAGTCTCTGGAACAGTTACTCGCAACAAAATTGCGTGTTGCATTGATACTGACTGGGAAACCAAGACAATGGTGTTTGCAGGATGCCGCCCCAGAGAATAAGTAGTCTCTCGTAGGGGGACAGTTCTCCGCCCTTGCAGGTCTTTGATGACCAACAGATGGCGTATTTTTTCCCGCTCATTTCCTAGCATGGCTGTTCCTCAAATTCTCATATATTTTTGTCTTAGTCTGAAAAATAAAACTCCCAGAAGTACGGTCTGAAAGTCTTAACTTCTAGCAAAACCTGCTTCATAAAATTTGTCACCACCTACGTAGGCGTAGCCCGCCGCAGGCATCACAAAATTGGTGTGAGTTGCAAACCAACCATTTTATTTATGATTAACCTCTTGAATAATATGGCTAATTGTTCAATCAGTTTTGCGGTAGAAGTTCTAGCTGTTCTCTAGACTCATTTGGATTTCCAAAAAATAAATTATCTAGTAGGGTATGTTATAGCCAGTAACGTACCACCTACAGATAACAGTTGCATTACCTTGTCGCGATAACACACCCTACAACCACGATCATTGGTTGGAAAATTTTTTAACTGGAAGTCCCAGAGATAAGTTATAAGCTTTGTCCCTTCGTCTATTTAGCCTCAACCTGTCTTTCTTAGGATACCCAGAATAAAATCAAACACTGAATAGAATATATAGTATATTTACGGATTTTTATTCTGAGTGGTGCAGAAACTCCACATTATATAAATAACCGTCTGATTTTTAGTTTTTAATGGCGGGAACCCCCCGTTAGTGTACTCCTCGGTCGAAGTAGCGTCTCATTAGAGAAGCCTATTGTAGATCAGGTAAGAGAATAAACTCTAAATTTTAAAAAGGATTATACAGTAAACTAAAATACAGACCGTTTTCTTGTAATGTTCTCTCATTTGATTCAACTGAGATTAAAGGAACGCCCCAATCAAGACGAACAGTGAAGCGATCGCCCTGTGACCAACGCAACCCCAGACCAACAGCAGCTAAAGTATTAGGGTTGGGATTCTCTCTATCTGAACTATTCCAACCAACACCAAAATCCACAAAGGGAACAACCTGTAACGTGCTATCTATCTTCGGTAAGCGCAGAATTGGTACTTGAACTTCCGCAGAGACAAAAGTGCCATTATCCGTCAGCAGGTAATCTTGACGATAACCCCGAATACTATCCTGCCCACCTAAGCCAAATTGCTCTAAAGGCAGAAGTGTTCTAGATGCAAGTTGCGTATTTAAACGCAGCAACATTAAGGTTTCAGGAGCTAAAAGGCGTACCCACTGCGCTTGTCCTTGCCAAGCAAAAAAACGGCTATCGGGAGCATTTTGATTAATCGTGGGACTCAAGATATCTATACCCAAACTAAATTGAGAGCGGAGGGCGATGACTTCACGGCTGTTACGACTCGTCCATTCTTGAAAAAATCGGAATGCAGATACCTTAGTGTGTCCCTGTTCATCAGCTCCTGGTGAAAGTACAGAGCCGGGAAACCCTTCTCTCTGTAGCAAAGACGAAATATCACTTTCGCGTCGGGAAGCTGTCAACCCAAGGGCGAATTCTTGTGTCGGAGTTTGAACTATTGGCTGGCGGAATGTCAGTTCGTAATAGCGAGAATCTGAGTGGATATCTAAAACGTCGAAAGGAGATTCAATGACATTGCTTGATGTGATGCCATAGTTGAAAGTCAGTGTGCCATTGCGGGGATTAAGTGGTAATGTATAGTTCGCGTCAAGGGAGTTGCTACCATCGGTATTAGTATAAGCGACACCTAGAGCGTCTCCCAATCCCAATAAGTTAGCTTCATTCAATTGTAAGCGGCGGCGAAAACTGCCAACACTAGGCGATCGCCCATTATCAAGAACTATCTGGCTACTAAAGGTTTTTGCCTCACTAACCTTGACTTCTAAAAGACTCGAACCAGTCCGCGATCCTGCGGAGAGTTCAGCAGAAACGTTTTGAATCAAAGGATTCAGTTGCAAGAGTTGTAGTGCTTCTAGTAGACGCTGCCGATTCAGAGGCGCTGATGTAGCTATTGCTAGGCGGCTACGGACATAATTCGGATTTAACCGCCGAGTTCCAGTTACTTGAATATCTTCTAATTTACCTTCAACCACCTGAATTTTTACAACACCGGATTGGATTGTTTGGGGTGGGATGTATGCACCAGAGGTAATATAACCATTTCTGACGTATAGATCAGTAATTTTAGAACGTGCTTGATACACTTCAGCCAGCGAGATCGGTCGTTTGGTAAATTCAGCAGTGGCGAGGGCTAACTCTTCGGGACTAAAAACTGTGCTACCAAGAACTTCAAACCGTTCAACAACAATAGTTTGAGGAAACTTACCAGGTAGTGGTTCATCAGGTGTGGGATTTGGGACAGAGGGGGGAAATAGTTCTGCTGGTGGGGGAAGTGGCTGAGGCAGTTCAGGTGAGGGAACTGGCGAAGGTACGGGTGGTTGTAAATCTTGTGGTGGTGGGAGTTGTTGTTGTGAAAGGATGAAAGTACTAGTTGGTAATTGTGTAGTATCAACAGCCTGAGCTTTCGGTGGACTAGAAGATATGCTGCTGAGTAATACAAGCATACTCAGTGGTAAATGGGACGCAATAAGATTCTGAGGATATTTATTAATCATCGCACTGCACTATTTTTTGTCCGTAACTATGGAATTATACGGAAACTGTCTCAGATGTGAATCTTACTTCATCTTTTGCCGTTAAGGTTAATATCTTGGGCAAATCTAAATTTAAAAATGCCATTCAATTTGATCAGTGGTTTTTCATTAAAACTTTCTAGAGACGTAAAAATTTGCGTCTCTACAACCCATTAGACATCTCCGAAAAAGAATGTAGAGACGTAGCAGTGCTACGTCTCTACAAGGGTTCTGGTTAACGCATATTTAATTTCTGGAGATGTCCATTAAATGAAAGCTTAAAAATAATAGTTTTTACTCCATCTCCCTTTGCTGTAACATTCCCATCAATTTACGTTTACGAGCGTGGGTTTGTATCAAGTTTTCCCGGTAGCTTAACCAGTCAGCTTTCTTCCCAGATTCCAAATAGGCGGCACGGGCTTTTTTTAACCATTCAACCGCATAGTAGTAATATTCTGCCTTACCTCCATCCATAATCTTTTCGGCACGGCGACGCGCATTAGCAATCACCCAAGTAGGATTGTGAGGGATAGCGGCATTCATGACGCGATGAATCAATTCTGAATAATAAGAACTGAGTTCACTAGCGATCGCAATTGCATCATCAATTAGCCCCTCATGCAAGAATATATCTACCTTGGCTGATTCTGTTCCCCAACCACTATAAGTACGAATAATTCTCAGCAGGTCTGTTTTGACAGTTTCCCAGTTTTCCCCAGCTAATTCTGCCATCTTTTCGTAGTCAACAAAGGAGGGCTTGACTTGAAAAGCTGCCTTAATTGCTAACAAAGCAGCTTCGCTATTACCCAATTCAACAGCTAAATCACTTGTCCAAATTCCTAATTCGTACTGACAATTCCCTGGTAAATTTAACCCACTCTGGGCTATATCTAGTGATTGCTGTAACGCCCCCTGTTCGCTTAGGGCTTTCGCTAAGGCAAACGCCTCTTCCATTGAGTTCATCTGGGTTTGAGCAGCATCAACTGCTTCTTCTACTCTGCCCAAACGCCCTAACATTGTGAGATACTGCTGGGTTTGTCCTTCAGCTTCTGCTAAATAGAGATATTCTTGGTAACGTTCTTGACGTTCGAGAATTTTTAGCCGAATTAGTGCCAAATCATCTGCATAGTCTGGCACGTCTTCTTCCCAAGCTCCCCTTTCGGTAATATTACCTTGAAGAACTTGCACTAGGGGCGGATAATCCCAACCTTGGCGTAAAGCTTCCATCACTAGACCAAAATCAGCATTCCACTCATCTTGCCAAGCCTCCAAATTTATTTGAATATCAACTTTTTCTTCTGGGGTAAGTTCAGCAGTCAGAATTGCTTCACACCAAGCCTCATTTAATTCCCCGACAATTTCATCATTTTCAGCGCCGTAATCTGCAATATCGTCCCAATTTTCCACACAAGTAAAGGTAATCGCTTCTAAAATAGCGATCGCATTTTCACCCTCTCCCCGTTCACTAAAAGCTACCGCAGTTTGCACCACACTCACCAATTCTTCGGCAATTGGGTCTTCTTCACACCCTTCCTCAAAGAAGCGCACAGCATCCCGAATAATTTGCCGGACTTGCCGCCGAAAAGGAGCCGGATCAATAGTACGGCGGCGCAAGGGTTTTATGCTTGTTTGCTCAACAATAGGATTCGTCATCCAACCTACATGACGGTCAATCGCATCAATTAGTGGTGGGTATTCATTTACCAACTCTTGCAGCAGCCTTTGAGTTTGGATATTATCCAGGCGATTGAGTAGTTGTTCTAGGGTGGGGCGCTGTTCAATACTTTCTGAATCACGCACACAGACAAGCATCGTGGCGATAATGTGTTTGCACCACCCGTCAAAGTTGTAGGCACAGGTGCAGTTTGCTGAGGTTAACCCACTGCTATCGAAACTCAAATTGACATGATAAGGTCTTGCTTCAGTACCTGCAACTTCCGCTTGAAGTAGATGACCACGTTGGGTAACAGCATGAACAGCACCAGCCTCATAGTATGCCTCGCCGCGTTGGAAAGATTTGGTGTTGGCATGACGGCGGATAGTAAATTCAGTAATTTGGGGAATAGACATCGAGCGATCGCCTGTGTAAATCCTCTGGATGAATCCTAAATCCAGCTTAGGTGTTAGGCGATGGCGCTGTAAAGTTATTAGTCATTAGTCATTAGTCATTAGTCATTTGTCATTGGTCACTTGTACTGAGCGTAGTCGTTAAGCCTGCGGCATAGCTACGCTTAGGGCGCAGCCTCTCCAAGAGTTGTATTGGGCATTAGGCATTGGTTATTCTCCTTTTCTCTCCCATCAGGGGCATCTCACCTTTGGAGTATAAAAAAAATAAGTATCTAGATTTGACTATAATTACTGAAAACATCCATCTTTTCGCCCGAAGTCAGTGAATCATAATTGAAGTTAGCAACACCCGAACGTTAAATCAGTAAATAGTTATCAGGCGGATGGTAGGGCATTTAAATCAGTTAGCAGTTTCCAGTGTTCACTGAATAACTATGTGCTTGGGGCTTAAACCCAGCAATAAAACTGACAACTGATAACTGATAACTGTTAAAGGGGTTGCGCTGATTGTCGGTCAAGTTGAGAATAAATAGGCGAAGCAGACGGGGAACCTAACGTGAGTCAAGGATTTGATTACGATTTAGTTATTATCGGCGCTGGTGTAGGCGGTCATGGCGCAGCCTTACACGCCGTAAGTTGTGGTTTAAAAACAGCGATTATTGAAGCTGGTGATATGGGAGGAACCTGTGTTAATCGGGGTTGTATTCCTTCTAAAGCGCTGCTGGCGGCATCTGGGCGGGTGCGGGAGTTACGCAATGCCCACCACCTCAAATCGCTGGGAATTCAAATTGGTAGTGTGGAATTTGATCGCCAAGCGATCGCTAATCATGCTAATAATCTCGTCTCGAAAATTCAAGGGGACTTAACCAACAGTCTCACACGTCTAGGAGTCGATATTCTCAAGGGTTGGGGAAAAATCGCTGGGGCACAAAAAGTTTCTATCACTGGAGACGGTGGTGAAAAAATCATCACAGCCAAAGACATCATCCTTTCTCCTGGTTCAATTCCTTTTGTACCTCCAGGGATTGAAGTAGATGGCAAAACTGTCTTTACTAGCGACCAAGGTGTGAAGTTAGAGTCGCTACCAGACTGGGTGGCGATTATTGGTAGTGGTTACATCGGCTTAGAATTTTCTGATATTTACTCAGCTTTGGGTTGTGAAATCACCTTGATTGAAGCCCTAGATCAGTTAATGCCAGGATTTGACCGCGATATTGCCAAACTTGCCGAACGGGTGCTGATTACTCCCCGCGATATTGAAACCAAAGTGGGGATATACGCCAAAAAAGTTACCCCTGGTTCACCAGTGGTAATTGAATTAGCAGATTTCAAAACCAAAGAAGATGTAGATGTCATCGAAGTAGATGCTTGCTTGGTGGCTACAGGACGCATCCCGGCGACCAAAAATCTTGGTTTAGAGTCTGTGGGAATAGAACTCGATCGGCGGAATTTTATCCCAGTTGACGATCGCATGGCAGTACTATCAGGCGGTGAAGTAGTACCAAATGTCTGGGCAATTGGCGATGCTAATGGGAAGATGATGTTAGCACATGCGGCTTCTGCTCAGGGCATCATCGCAGTAGAAAATATAGTTGGGAGGGAAAGAATAGTAGACTATCGCAGCATCCCCGCAGCAGCTTTTACCCACCCAGAAGTTAGCTATGTAGGTTTAACAGAAACCGCAGCGAAGGAATTGGGACAAACCGAAGGGTTTGAAATCGCCACAAGTCGGAGTTACTTCAAAGGGAATTCCAAAGCGTTGGCAGAAAATGAAGCCGATGGTATTGCCAAGGTGATATATCGCAAAGACACAGGAGAAGTCTTAGGCGTTCACATTTTCGGACTGCACGCCTCAGATTTAATTCATGAAGCGTCAGCCGCGATCGCAAACCGTCAATCCGTCCAAAGCCTCGCACATCTAGTTCACGCCCACCCGACACTCTCGGAAGTGCTAGACGAAGCTTATAAACGAGCTATTTAGTCATTTGTCCTCTGTCATTTGTCCTTTGTCAATAAACAAGGACAAATGACCAATGACAAATGACCAATGACCACTGACAAATGACTAATTATGCAAATCCGTCGTCGTTCCCCTAACCCAGCTATTGCTGTATCGATGTTACGTTACCAGGCTGCCGTACCTGATTCAGCGCCAAACAACATTTTGGAAGAAATTGTCTGGCAGAAAGAAGTAGAATATGACCTGATGCGGGAAAAGGTTCCTTTACAAGAATTGCGAAAGCAGGTACTGACTGCGCCGCCAACCCATGATTTTGTCGCTGCTTTGCGCCAAGGCAAGACTAAACCAGCACTGATTGCCGAAGTTAAAAAAGCTTCACCAAGTAAAGGCGTTTTTCGAGAAGATTTTGACCCAGTAGCGATCGCCCAATCTTATCAGCAAGGTGGTGCTAGTTGTCTTTCCGTGCTAACCGATGTCAAGTTCTTTCAAGGTAGTTTTGAAAACTTAGCCAAGATTCGGGCTGCTGTAGATTTGCCCTTATTATGCAAAGAGTTTATCATTTATGCTTACCAAATATACTTGGCGCGGATTCACGGTGCAGATGCTATTTTGTTGATTGCGGCTATCCTGAGCGATCAAGATTTGAAATACTTCCTCAAAATTGCTAACAACTTGAAAATGGCAGCCTTGATTGAAGTCCATAGCTTGGCAGAACTTGACCGTGTGTTAGCCTTGGATGGTGTCTCCTTAGTAGGAATCAATAATCGCAATTTGGAAGATTTCTCTGTTGACCTGCAAACTACTTGCCAACTTTTAGCTGCAAGGGGTAGCCAATTGCAGGAGAAAAACATCCTTGTTGTCAGTGAGTCAGGACTACACAACCCAGATGATTTGAGTTTAGTGCTTACAGCAGGTGCATCTGCTGTACTCATTGGAGAGTCTTTGGTAAAACAACCAGATCCCGGCGCTGCGATCGCCAGTATATTACCGAAAAATTTCTGAAATAAAAACTTCCCCTGTACCTCTTAGTACAGGGCAACTAATGGGGCATACTATGCGTAGACACGCAGCATTTTGCTGTCAACTATTATCAATATCTTTGCTAAATCTTCATCGCTAATCAAATCAAAGCCATAAGCAACTAGTTATTTCTTATGTAACAATTTATTTACAAGAGATAAAATTTGACTAAGACAAAATTCCAAAATATGAAATCAAAATTAAACTTCATGGAGCAAATTCCTTTACCTTCACCTATTCACTACGAACTTATACTTCAACTTTTAGAAAGACAAACTATGTTAGCGGTTAATGATAATCCAGATTTACGACATCAGGTAAATCAACTAATTATTACTCTCCGTAAAGCTGCGGTACAACAAAAACGACTAGAAGAAATTTGCGAGTTTTCCTCTGTAACTGTCGATCACCGTTGGTCAATCAACCATCATAACGAGAGCAAAGTTGTTGCCCCCGATTGAAGCTGATAACTGAATATCTCAACCTCAAATTTTGCATCTTTGTTAAGATAGTTTACTGTTATCAGGAAATAAATCTCTCTGTGTATTAAAGAGATAGCACTTAAAAGTTACGCCGCACTTCCTTGACTCAAATGCACGGTTTAGGGTGTCATTTAAAGTAATTATGTTTATAGAACCTTTTTTTACTTGGCAAAAATATCTATAGATGCTAGATAAGGGTTTAAAATTGGCAGTCTCAATAATCAGATTTTTAGTGATGTAAATTTTACTTTATTTAGCTATTTACCTAAAGTTATACATAGTTATTTTCTCTCTAAATCCTAAATTCTCTGTTTACAATTTATACAATAAATATATTAATGCTGTAAAAAAAGACTATCATCTTTCTCAAATTTTAGATTGCAACAAGTTCATACTGATTTAGCAGAAACTGTAATTTAGCTAAAATATTTATGAGATTCTCTCTCGAATTTGACGAAAGATGAAATATAACAGCATTGATGAACTCTTCAGAAATAATCAGGCTTGGGTTGCAGAGAAATTAGCTATAGATCCAACTTACTTTCAAGAATTATCTAAGGGACAAACACCACCTTTTCTATACATCGGGTGTTCTGATAGTCGTTTACCCTTAACAAACCTTACTCGTACAGAACCAGGAGAATTATTTGTTCATCGTAATATTGCGAATCAAGTTTCTCTAACGGATATAAACTTTTTAGCCGTTTTAGAATACGCAATTTTACATCTTAAGGTGGAACATATTATCGTTTGCGGTCACTACGACTGCGGAGGAATCAAAGCGGCTTTAGAAGGGAGAACCATCGGAATACTGGATAACTGGGTAAATCCGATTCGGGAACTGTATTTACACAAACAAGAAGAAATTGATGCCTTATCAACCAGAGAAGAACGTCTGAATCGTTTGGCAGAAATAAATGTAGTGGCGCAAGTGAAAAATCTCTACCAAACTTCTATCATGCGTCAGGCACTCTATGAGCGAAAAGCGCCTATGGTTCATGGTTGGGTACTAGATATACGCACTGGCTTAATCAAAGATTTGAATGTCTCAACTGTGCAATGGCAGTTACACATCTGCCCTTTGCTTCTAGAGTTTAGACTCTATGCAATGTTAAAAAATGAAACCTAATTCGAGATTGACTGCTACAGGGATTAATACTTTATCGACATGATTTATCGTGTCTTTAGAGTTTTTTAAGTAAAAGAAATATAGTGTTGTGATATATCCGTGCAGACATCCAACTCAAAAATCTTTTTGTAGAGGCAATTGATTAATTGCCTCTGTTGAGATGGTTACACCCAATCTACTCGTACAAAGAATTATTTCTTAGCAATTATCCATACTGCATGAATAATTCCAGGAATGTAACCAAAAAGCGTCAGAACTATATTAATCCAAAAGTCTATACCAAAACCTACTTGTAAAAAAACTCCCAAAGGCGGTACAAAAATGGCACACAAAAGCCGAACTAAATCCATGTAAACCTCCTATTAATCTCACCAAAAATAGCTTGTTGGGTACTCTTCTACCACTGTTCAAGCATATTTGTACTTTTCAAAGATAACATTCCATTTCTCAATCGAGGTCGCGGTTAAGATGCGGTAAACCGCACTCAAAATTAGCCACCGCTAATTTTGGCTTTATAACCTAGCTTGGTCAAAATCTCGGCAATTTTCTGTTTGTGTTCGCCCTGAATTTCAATTTCGTTATCTTTAAGTGTCCCACCTGTCCCACACTGGGTCTTCAACTGCTTTACTAAATCTGCCAAGGTTTCTGGTTTAGCTTGAAAACCGCTAACCACTGTGACAGTTTTGCCTTTGCGTCCTTTGCGGGAAGCTTGTACTTTAAGATTTTGTTGTTGTGGGGGCAGTTCTGGAATTGGTCTTTCTGTGGCGGCGGAGTTGTCGTTACCAAATTCGCGGTAGACGAAGCTTTTGTCAGAAGATTTAGAATTGGAAGAAGACATAAAATATTTGTTAAGAAAAATTTCAAAGGCAGTGGAAACTTCTACGCAACCATTCTGCTGGGATATCAATTTCTAGGCTAACATTACAAATCCATTGCCAGGAATTGGGAATTGGGAAGAGGACTTGGGGACAAGGAGACTTGGGGATAAGGGGAAAGACTTGTTTCAAGTTCTCACCTCTTGTCCCCTTGTCCCCTGCTCCCCTGCTCCCCTGCTCCCCTGCTCCCCTGCCCCCCTGCTCCCCTGCTCCCCTGCTCCCCTGCCCCCTGCTCCCTTGCTTCTTCCCCATTCCCTAGATATACCCAGATATGTCCCAGACTTTTCTATAATAATTAAGTCATTTCCGTCATCGAAAACAGCCTGTGACTACCACTCCCCTCTCTCCAAGTTCAACTGCTCAGGTTCCCGATGCGTTAGGTCGCTTTGGACGCTTCGGCGGTAAGTATGTACCTGAAACGCTGATGCCTGCCCTTGCTGAATTAGAAACAGCTTATCAGCAATACCGCAATGACCCTGGTTTTCAAGCAGAATTACAGCAGTTGTTACGGGATTATGTGGGACGCGCCACACCATTGTATTTCGCGGAACGCCTGACTGCTAATTATGCGCGACCCGATCGCACTGGGCCACAAATTTATCTAAAGCGCGAAGATTTAAATCATACAGGCGCTCACAAAATCAATAATGCCCTTGGTCAGGTTTTGTTAGCGAAACGCATGGGTAAGCAACGGATTATTGCCGAAACTGGTGCTGGACAACATGGAGTTGCGACAGCCACAGTTTGCGCTCGTTTTGGGCTGGAATGCGTAATTTATATGGGCGTTCATGATATGGAACGCCAATCTTTAAATGTTTTCAGAATGCGGTTGATGGGTGCAGAAGTGCGTCCGGTGGAAGCGGGAACTGGAACCCTAAAAGATGCCACTTCGGAAGCAATCCGCGATTGGGTAACAAATGTGGAAACAACTCACTACATCCTCGGTTCAGTAGCAGGGCCCCATCCCTACCCGATGATGGTACGTGATTTTCATGCAGTAATCGGCCAAGAAACTCGCGCCCAAGCAATGGAAAAGTGGGGCACACTGCCTGATATTCTCTTGGCTTGTGTGGGTGGTGGTTCCAATGCAATGGGACTATTCTATGAGTTTATTAATGAGCCTTCTATACGGTTCATTGGGGTTGAGGCAGCCGGAGAAGGTGTTAATACCGAAAAACACGCAGCAACTTTGACAAAAGGACGGGTTGGTGTATTGCACGGAGCAATGAGCTATCTATTACAAGATGAGGATGGGCAAATCATTGAGGCGCACTCAATTAGCGCAGGGTTAGATTATCCCGGTGTGGGACCAGAACATAGCTATTTGAAAGACACTGGTCGCGCTGAATATTATAGTGTGACAGATGCAGAGGCTTTGGAAGCATTCCAGCGATTATCGAAATTGGAAGGGATTATCCCAGCATTAGAAACAGCCCATGCGATCGCATATCTTGAAACCTTATGTCCCCAACTAAGCGGTAGTCCCCGAATTGTAATTAACTGCTCTGGACGCGGTGATAAAGATGTACAAACGGTAGCTAAGTTATTAGATCCAGCGTAAATCTACTTAAAATATTTGGGAGGAAGCAATGATGGATCAACAATTCCAACACGCTATGCTACCACAACCCACTCATGATGAGTTGGCACTTCAAAACTTTGTGCAAAGTCTGAAAAAGCATATTTTCAGGAATATTTCTCCTGGCAATAAAGTAGTTTATGAAAAACTAGCCAAGCCGAAGTTTGAACAAGAACATCAGCGTCCTCCCGAAAATCGCCATGAAATTCGGGAAGTAATGCAGCATGAACCCTACTACCGATGGACTAGTGCCCTCAAGCGCATCAACCAGGAAATATTATGGAATGCTGTAAATACCAGTGTTGACAGACAACTGCCAGAATTGATTGAGCGTGCCAAAGATCGTGGTAGTGAACTGGGTACTTTAACCCTCGACCCAAATTTTCAAATACCTAATTATCAAAAAGCTGTAGACATTCACTGTATGCCTGGAGGATATCACAGCGAATTCACTGCTGATGATGTAGCTGCTGGCGCAACCTACGATCGCGGCGCTTACCTTTATGGTCTTGGTTGGTTGGGGCCGCTGAATAATGATATGGGGCTATCTATAGTCCAAAACTACCTTCTGCCAGAGTATCCAGACTTTCGACCCAGAAAAATTCTTGATATGGGATGTTCTATTGGTAATAGCACATTACCCTACGCAGATGCTTACCCAGATGCAGAAGTCCATGCCATCGATGTCGGCGCACCCATGTTGCGTTACGGTCATGCAAGAGCCGAAGCATTAGGCAAACGGGTACACTTCTGGCAGCAAAATGCTGAACATACTAACTTTCCAGATGAATCATTTGACTTAGTGGTTTCTCATATTTTGCTGCATGAAATTCCCCCGCCAGCCGTCCGTAAAGTCATGCAAGAGTCTTATCGTCTACTGGCTCCCGGTGGAATCATGCTCCATCTGGAAGCACCCTTGTATCATCACATGGATGTTTATACACAGTTCATTTTTGATTGGGAAACCGCTAACAACAACGAACCCTTCTGGAGTGCAGTACGCGATCTGGATTTGGTGACGCTAGCTACTGAGGCTGGTTTTGCAGCAGATAAGACATTTGAGAAGTTTGTCCCTAATGGGGCATGGAAAGCAAAAGTAACTAATGGTCTTTTTCAAAATGGTAACTCAGGCAGCCTAAACACTTGGTTTGTTGTTGCTGCAACGAAGTAAATACCAATTCGTAATTCGTAATTGAGAAAGCCAGATTTTATCTGGGTTTCTTTGTTTTGTGTATGTAGTCTTACTTTTGGAGAATTGGTATTAGGATGACAAAAATAGCTAAGGGCAAACGACCTGTTTACTTAGACAATCCACAAATCGATAAATTGTTAGCGATGGTCATGGCTTTGACTGGCGAGGTGTCTGTGCTGCATGAGCGTCTGGATACCATTGAAAGGTTACTAGAGGTTAAAGGTATTTTATCGGCTACTGAGATCGAAGCTTACGAACCAGATGCAAAAGTAACAAAAGAGCGAGAACAGTGGCGTGCAGAATATATTGCACGGGTGTTACGTGTGGTGCAAGAAGAGTTAGAAACTCTCAACCAAAGCTAGCCGTACAGAGGCTTTAGTGGAGAAAATTATGCTATTTAAATAGCGAAAATAATCCTAATGGTAGAGGGAATTTTTTCATAAACAGCACTTTTTTCGTAAGATTGTGAATTTTAAAGTTTTGTAGTCGCGTTTGAACAAAAAAGAGCATAAACAGAAATATATAGACCTATAAGCAATTTGTCACATTTAGATTAGTTTGATTAGATTGTCTGGAACTTTACTTTCAGCACATGATTAAAAGAACAATCTACGGGGTCGCTTTAGGCACTATTGTCTTAAGTAGCGGAGCGATCGCTACTCCTGTAACAAATTCAACTTTTACACCAGTGTCTTCATCTATATCAAGTGATGCTTTCAAAATTGCAGCATCTAGTATCAATACTGCTGCTGTAGAGCAATCGGTTTTCAACCAAATTAATAGCTACAGAACTTCCCAAAGGCTACCAGCACTGACTCGTAATTCTGCTATCGATAATCAAGCTAGGATTCATAGTCAGAATATGGCTAGTGGGAAAGTTCCTTTTGGACATACAGGATTTTCAGAGCGTATTAAAGCAGTCGGTATTTCTTACACATCTGCTGGTGAAAATGTTGCTTACAACCAAGGATATACTGACCCTGCGACGAAAGCCGTTCAAGGCTGGCTTAACAGCCCAGGGCATCTAGCCAACATCAAAGGCAATTTTAATAAGACGGGGATTGGTGTCGCCAGCACTAGTACAGGCAAAGTCTACTTCACACAGATTTTCTTTCGCTGATATAGCGGTTCTCAATTGCATAGAATATAGACTTAACAAGAGCAACCCCTTACCTACTAGCGTTGGGGAGTAAGATTCAAAACCTATCTCATAAAAGTTTTCTCAAATTCCCCAGACTTCAGTCTGGGGAAAAAGCTTGTTCTAAATTAGGACTTACGCAAAAATGCAGTGAAAGCCTTAATTTACCGTAGGGGCAATACTCTGCGGGAAGCCGCTTCTCTACGAGACGCTCCGCGAATGCATTTATATGAATGCCCCAACATTTCATCCCTGATGTGTAAGTCTTATAAATTAAATGTTGAATCATGTAGTATTTAATAGACAAATGTAATTGGAAATACATTATTTTTTATTAATTCATGAAAATCTGAAATTCTCAGCAAAAATAACCGTTATTTTATGAAGATGAACTATTGAAATATTGACAATTGGAAATGATTTTTTCTATTTCTTGTAAAGGATGCAGCCAGATTGCCGAAATTCATCAATCCTTAATAGTATCGTGGTATATATCGTTGGAACAATAAGGTAGAGTAGAAGTCTTATATCTCTACACATCACGCAATTCTCCATGTTCCGACAAACTGCTTTTGGCATCGCTTTAAGTGCGCTTGTCCTTGCTAGTGGATTAACGACTGTTCCGATACCAAATCATCCTTCTACGAATACATCCACCCGTAATAAGCTGTTGTCGCTTTTTTCCAGTCAGGTTGCAATATCGACTCCTACTTTTAAAACTACTGAGCTAGAAAAATCAGTTTTTGAGCAAATTAATCGATATCGGGCTGCTAAAGGACTGCCAAAGTTGACCCTGAATGCAAATATTACTCGACAGGCAAGAATTCATAGTCAGAATATGGCTAAGGGGAAAACCCCATTTAGCCATCAGGGATTTGAAGGCAGAGTCAAAGCTGTTCCTATTCGCTACAACAGTGCGGCGGAAAATGTTGCTTTTAACCGGGGATATAGCAACCCCGTAGAGGAAGCTGTTACTGGTTGGATCAACAGTCCCGGACATCTAAAGAATCTGAAAGGAAATTACAACCTGACTGGAATTGGCGTTGCTACTAATAATCAAGGCGAAGTCTACCTAACACAAATCTTTTTTCGCACTAGGTAGATTTAATTTATGATTTTTTGCACAATAATAATGTAGTGTCTGACAAGACTTGTATTTGCTGGACACTGCTATTATTTTTGAACAATTCATGACATTACAAGATTTTCAGGTAAGCGATCGCGATCTCAGTGACGCGGCCCTTGGACAGTATTTAGAATCGACAGCGATCGCAGTTGACACAGAAACGATGGGATTATTGCCACAGCGCGATCGCTTGTGTCTTGTCCAGCTGTGCAACCTAGAAGGGAAAGTCACTGTAATTCGCATAGCCAAAGGACAAACTGAGGCCCCAAATTTAAAAAAACTCTTCGAAGCGGCCAATGTTGTAAAAGTGTTTCACTTTGCTCGCTTTGACATTGCCACTTTGCGCGCCAATCTGGGGATTCAGGTTAGCCCTGTTTTTTGCACCAAAATTGCTAGTAAGTTAGCCCGTACTTACACAAATCGCCACGGACTCAAAGATGTGGTGCAAGAGTTAGAAAAAGTAGAACTAGATAAAAGCTCTCAAAGTTCTGATTGGGGTAACGCCATTAGCTTATCTGAAGCTCAACTTAGTTATGCTGCCAATGATGTGCGTTATTTACTTAGTGTGCAGCAGAAATTAACAGAAATGCTCAAACGAGAAGAACGCTGGGAAATTGCTCAAGAATGTTTTGAATTTTTGCCAACGATAGTTTCTTTAGATTTATTGCAATTTAAGGATTTATTTGAACATTAGAGCAAACACTAAATCTATTTAAAAATAGTGTATTGAGTATTGCAAGAGAGATTTTCATCTTTCCTTGTGAGTGTAATTCATGGAGTCTCTTGCAAAATTTGTTGATGGTGTCCTCCAGCATTAAAAGTCAAAATATTCTCTCTTTCGACTTGTTAATTTTGACCTCTTTGCTCATAGAAAATCAAGATTAGACCTCTTGGAAAATTCTCTAACACCCCACCTGTAGTCTCTCCCTGCAAGCAGACAGGGGAGACTTTGATGTAAGTCAAAGGTATAGTGGGGTTTTATTCTTGATTTCTGCAAGAGGTCTATCGCTAATTTTCTCAGTTATTTTTGCCTAAGAGCCGATATTGGAATCATCTCTGTCTTTAGATTCACTAATGCCTTCTTTAATATTGCTAGCTCCCTCTTGAATACCTTCTTTAAGATTGCTAGCTCCTTCTTGAATGCTGTCTTTGAGGTTACTAGCTCCTTTCTTGATGGCTTCCGTCGCGCTAGTACCTCCCTTTGGCTGATTTTGTTCGTGATTCTTTAGCCGATCTACGATATTGTAGTCGTCTGCACCTGCGGGAGTTTTTGATTCAACAATCCCTTCTGTTGGGCCACCAATAGCCTTCCATCCAGCAAGACCACCTATAAGTTGAGAGACATGCTCAAATCCGTTAGAACGCAGTTGTTGCGCGGCTTGGGCAGTTTCTTCTTCATTAGCACCGTAAACGTAAATATCACGACTCTTATCTAAAGAAGGTACTGCACGCTCTACCAATTCATCTATTGGCATGGGCATCGCTCCCATAATGTGACCTTGATTGAAGGTGTTGCGATCGCGCACATCCAGTATTGTAAAAGCTGGTTCGCCCCATTCTAAACGAGACTTTAGGACATGAGCATCAGATTGTGATTGTATTGGTGGTTGTGGGGGAATGATGCCGCCTACTAAATTGTTAACCATAGGTATTCCTTGCTGACGATATTAATAGCAATTTAACGGAGTCAATATATTTAATTACTCTTTCTCTAGGCTGAATCTATTCAAAATCTCTCTTGAGATAGAGTAGCTAATTAAAATATTTTCTACCATTTAACCCATTGCAAATATAGTCAAATTGAACTATTAAAAGAGATTTTTGTTTATAGTAATTTTAATAAAATGTTTAAAATTATCCTATCCAAAATCGTCTAAAAATTAAAAGTATTCAGCGAATATTAGAGGAATTACGTAGTTTTTCAATATCTGCGATCGCTAATAATAATGTTTCTTCAATCTCGTGCCGCACTATTGGAGTTACATCAGCCGCAATATTGAGGCAATCAACTAGTAATTTATTACCATAATAATATTTTTGGAGCAATTCTTTTTGCTGTTCGTTGAACTGCCAATCATAACCAATATGGCGATGCTTAATTAGCATATCTCTTAATTGTTCACCCCAAATTTTACTTTTAGCTTTCCACCAGTCCCTAAACTGCTCTGGATTACTATCTATTTTTGGTAATTGTTTCTTGAGTTCTTGCAACACTTGCTTAAATTTAAGATCAACAACAACCTCAATAGCTTTATCAAAGGCAATAACAAGGGCATAAGCATGATCGAGGGCATCGTTGAGGGTATGCTCAAAGGCAAAGTCAAGATCGTGAATACAGGCAACAGTACTGAATAAAAACTCATCTAATACAAGCTCTGCATTAAAGGTGATGTTACCTACAAGAGCGCACTCAAGGTCATAACCAGAGGTATAGACAAAAGCATTATGTCTACTGCAAATGCAAGAGCTTCGCTCAACGCAAACGAGATAAAAAGCACGAACACCTGCTGCTTTGTAACTACTAGAAACTGAACTAGATTTTTGATGCAGCCAGGTTAAAAAATACTGTAATTTTTCGTCGTCAGCCAATAGCAAATCAACTTTTTGTTTCATCAACTGTAGTATTCCGTTAGCATTTGGCAACATACTAACAGTTAGTAAAAATACTTGCCGCCAGTGCCTTTCAGTTATATGATTGACGAGATTGTTACAATCATAGTCTTGGTAACTTTCAACAATTTTTCGAGCCGTGAAATACTCTTGAAATGTCAGATGAGAAAAAGAGTAAATTCCCCGTGCCCTTTCCACCAATAACCCATTCTGTACCTCAATTGCTTTTAGCAGTGTTTCATTATCTAACTGGCATTCAGTTGCATCGGAGTTAAGATTTTGTATGGGTTCAAGATAGTCAGCAATAAGTTGCAGGATATTTTCTTGCTCAAAAAAGTATTTTTTTTGCTCAAAAGTGATAGCTGCAAGTTGAAAAATCAGTTTTTTCTTACTTGCTAGAGTCAAATTATAAGCAACGCGATCGCGTTTAATTCCTCTGACTTCATCCCATCTGACCAACAAAATGTTCAGTGCTTGCTCATATAACTTGGCTGGATTTACGGGAAATTGATTTTTTACTTGAAACACTAAGCAAATCAAATGCAGCAGTAAGGGAGTGACGGCCAATTCTCGGATATGCTGATTTTCTGGTAGATGAAGCTGATTAATAAATAAATTTCCTATTGCTTCCCCATCTTCTTTAGACTTAAGAGCAACTCCAACAAACCAATTTTTGGCAAAAAATTCTATTTGTCCTTGGTCAAAGTCTTCTAACTCAACTTCAGTAAATCCCTGAAATCTATATTTCTGGGCAGCAATCCGACAGCTAATAACAAACTTATTTTTGTAAAAAGTTTGGGTAAGTCTCCGAATTTCGATTGTTAATTGTTCTGCCTTTTCTGCTGGCACTTCATCTAATCCATCTAGCAAAATCAGCAGTTTTCCTTCTGTCAGAAGAGTTTTAGTTGATTCCTTTTCAACACCGCAATTGATAAAATCTTGGATGATGTAGTTTAATAGATTGAATTCACTATCATTTTTGACATCTTCAGCAAATTCTTTCATCCTAATAAAAGTTGCGATGCGGTTTGGCTGAAAATCGCTTTTGTTACACTCAATCGCTAGATATTGTAAAAATATAGTTTTACCTGACCCTGGTTTACCCAGCACCATCAGTTTTGAGTGCCTTAATACTGCTTCCAACCCTGGTAATCTTCTCTGACGGTTGTATCCTCCAAGTTGATTAAAGGCTGATTCAGATTTCAAGTCTTTCAACAGGTCAGAAATTTCTTGCCATTGCAGGCTTACTATCTCCTCTAAGACGTTAGTATTGGTGTAAATATCCATCAGTTGGACTGTCTGGGAAATGTCCAACATTTGCACAGTATTGCATTGGTCTTGGATTTTCTCTTGGCGCTTTTGACGCACTTCCCGCACCAGTGTATCAAGGTCAGTACCTTTGATTTGCGTCTTAGTAGTTACCTCAAACGCCACATTTTCAGGTAAACCAGCAACCTTTTGCCAAGACAACCCTAGCTGTTGGCAAATTTGCACAAAACAAGATCGGGAAACTGACTCACCTGCAAAAAATTTGGAAACTGGTTGACGTGTAATGCCTAAAGCTATTGCTAATTTATGCTGACTCCAAGTTTTGTCTGTTAAAGCTGTTTTTGCTGCCCTTATACCTTCTGGTGATGCTCTGAGTCCTTGGCTTGTCATAGTCTCAGGCTGAAATTTGTAGTATAGTATATGCTTAAAAGGGTAGCTACATGTAAATGCACGTAGAGTGAATTTTCGTAGTCCCTCTTCAGGAGCAGATACTAGTTAGTTCAAGTAGGATTGGGTAGAATCTAAATAGGCTTATGGCTTAGTTTGTGGGCCTTTACGAATCACTAATTAATCAGGGAGTACATTGCTTTTCCAAAATTGTAGGAAACTGCCGTAGCGTCTGGTGTCTCTCTAGACTATTTTTGATTATAAAAATTGTCTCACATTACACTTATCTTAAGTATTAAAGTCAATAATTATACAATGTAAATTCAAAATTATACAAAAATCATACAAAAATCATACAATTTATCAGCATTACGGTGGCTGAAGTTTTCATAAACTTCATGGAGAATTAATTGTATACAAGTACTACAGTAGCGATCGTACTCAGCAGAGACGCGCGTAAATCCACTCTCAACAGAAACACGTACAGCAAAACTGGGACAACAGCGAATCGCCCAATCTACAATAGGCAGCATTATGGTTATGATTACCGCTACTACTCCTAAAATTCTGATTGTTGATGACGACTTCGGCGTGAGAAATCTCGTTCATCGTTTTTTGAGTCGGAAATATCAAATAGAGGCAGCAGCAGATGGTAAGACTGCCTTATCGATGTTTGAGCAATTCAACCCAGCCTTAGTAATTCTGGATTGGAATTTGCCAGATGTTAATGGTTATAGCCTTTGTCAAGAAATGCAGAGTCGTACTAATGTTTTAGTGCTGATACTGACTAGTAGGACTGATGAAGCTGATAAAATTAAAATCTTGAGTGCAGGTGCTGATGATTTCATGACTAAACCATTTAGTCTTGCAGAAGTAGAAGTTAGAATAGAAGCTCTTTTGAGGCGGATACGCTACATCAACCCTTCGCCAACACAACGAATTATTTTCAAGCAGCTAGTAATTAACCCAGAGGGACGGGAGGTAATATTAAACGATAAGCTTCTCGCTTTAACAGCACTGGAATTCAATATTTTACATTTTTTGGCAAGTCATCCTAATCAGGCTTGGAGTCGCCCACAGTTAATCCAAAAAATCTGGGGTTGCGACTACGTAGGGGATGGCCGGGTGGTTGACGTACATATTGGTCAGCTTCGCAAGAAAATGGAAGTCGATCCTAGCGTACCAGAGTTTATTAAAACTGTGCGGGGCTATGGTTATAAGTTTGAAGCACCCGACGAAAATACTAGTTCCTGAGCTTTGCGATTTTAGGAGTAGTTTATAACAAAAAATGACTCATCTGAGTCAGCATTAGTCTTATTGTTTACTTAAATACTTTTACTGAGGCTTGACCGTATAACTTGCGTTAGTTTGGGGCGTTAATACAAACTGATTTGGTGATTTCGTGTCTGTTCAAGCCTCAGACAGCAACTTTATTGCTTTTAATATATCGTCTCAAGATAAGTTTCAGAAAAATCAAAACTTACAAAGTTTATCCGAAGTTTCGCCTATAGGGAAAATTTGGGATAAGCACAGAGCTAATACTGATAAAGTTTTGTATTATTACGCCAAAGCAGACGAACATTATTTTCACCAGTATGCTTGGCGGATGAAAATATGTTCCGAGTTGCTGAAATTTCAATTATTACCAGACGAATCGGAAGGTATTCTCAAGTTAAAGTTATCCGATGCCCGATTTTGTAGAGTTCGTCACTGTCCGGTTTGTCAGTGGCGGCGATCGCTAATGTGGAAAGCAAGAGCTTACAAAATTCTCCCACAGGTTGTCACTGATTACCCCAAGTACCGTTGGCTATTTGTCACCTTGACTGTAAAAAATTGCCAGATTGAGGAACTTAGGGAAAACTTGGATTCGATAAATAAAGCTTTTAAGCGATTGACTGAATTGAAAGCATGGCCTGCGAAAGGTTGGGTGAAGTCTACAGAAGTTACCAAAGGTAAAGATGGAGTCTCAGCACATCCGCATTTACATATTTTGGCAATGGTGCCGCCTTCGTATTTCAGTCATGGCTATCTATCTCATGCCAAATGGGTAGCGTTATGGCAACAGTGCTTACGGATTGATTACCAGCCTGTTGTTCATACTAGCGCGATCGCTAAACATCATAACCCATCACTACTTATTCCAGAAATTCTCAAGTATCAGGTAAAAGAGTCAGATTTGGTGGGTAATGGAGAATGGTTTTTAGAGTTAACCCGTCAACTGCATAAAAGTAGAGCGATCGCTGTTGGGGGTATACTCAGGCAGTATATGCGCGAATTAGAGGAGAAAAACCAAGACCTCATTGATGAAAGTGAAGAGACAGACGAGGTGGATGGAGAAAGTTTGTATTTCCGATGGGAGCGCAAGTTACAAAGATTTAATATAGAGTGACATCAGCGATATAAGAACAGTCCCATAATCCTTACATGAAAAGGATTACATAAGTTTAGAACTGTAGAAACTATGGCTTAATCCGGCGAAAGGACAAAGACCAGCGATCAGATACAACCGGAAGTAGTTCATGGAGAATACTAGAATCAAACTGGATAACCTGACCATCTTCAAGGTGATATTCCTCTTTGTGATATTCGTCTTTACCAATGCGGAAAGTAGCACGTCCAATATTGACTAATACTACCAGAGGTTCAAAAACGGAGTGGTCGCAGTGTTCTATCATGCCACCACCTGGACGATAATGGCAGAGTAAGGCACAATTCCATCCTGGAAAAATGCGATCGCCAAGTCGATTAACCCTCTCATCCCAATTGCCTGGATTAATTTTTGCATTAGGCTTTAGTAGTATTACCTCATATCCAAACCATTTGTGAGTTCGATCAAAAGCAACCCGACTAGAAGACATTGACTTCATGCCAAATTGATGATGAGTCCAATCATGAAGACTTTGAAGATCGGTACGAACATATCCAACAGTTTCAACTGAATTCATTATTAACTCCTGAAAATTTCAACTCTGCAAATCAAACTAATTACACCTACCCTCAGCGCGAAGCGTTCTAGAAAAGATATTTAAAGTCGATTCCACTCCACGACTATTGGAGTACAACTCTTTATTTATTTTCTTCATATACTTTTAGGGGTTAGCCTATTCTTTATTTCTTCAGCGCGAAGTGTTCTAGAAAAGATATTTAAAGTCGATTCCACTCCACGACTATTGGAGTACAACTCTTTATTTATTTCATTCACTCTAGGCGTTAGCCTATTATTTCTCTAACCACAAAAGCACAAAAATAAATACCAGCCGTCCGAAAAACAGATGGCTGGTATTTATAAATCACCTTTACTTGAAGCTAGTAAATAGGTTCGATGATAAAGTCAAAGAGTCAAAGAGTTAAAGTAATAAATTAGAATTTTTATATATACTGTTAAATGACAGCTTCCAACATGAGGAAACAAAAAAACCAGACAAACAACTAGTGAATGACTGGGATATGCAAAATAGCTTCCCTCGAAATTAGTAAATAACTTTGAGAGGCGATTTATAAATTGTAAAAATAAATTGGGAAGGTATAAGACTGAGCGATTTAAACTATCCTTAAAAAATCACCTCATGCTGACTTCACTGTTACTGCTAGCTGTAATCCCAATGCATCCAGTACTTTCCTCAGACAATAAAATTCAATTTCTCCTTGCTGAGATAACATCAAATCAAGTTGCTCATAGGATTGCTTAACTGGTGCTGGAAACTGCTCAATTCCACCCTGTGCCTCAATTACATTCTTGAGTGCTTTTCCTAACATTTTAGGATCGCTCTCTTCTAGAACTACTTCGATATAAGATGCTGCTTCTAATGGATCTTGGAGATGTTTAACTAGTCCTTCGTGATAGCTTGCACTTCTAGGCATTATCTCTACTCCTATAGTCTTTCCAATATTCCTGAGCTTTATCAACATCTTGTTTCTGAGTGCTTTTATCTCCACCACATAAAAGAATAATAATTGTTATACCTTCTTGTCCAAAGTATATGCGGTAGCCTGGCCCATAGTCGATTCTCAATTCAAAAACACCTTCTCCAACTGACTTACAATCACCTAAATTACCATCTTCAACTCGGTCAAGTCTGGCTCTTATTTTAGCTTTTGCTCTTCTATCTCGCAGAGAATCAAGCCACTCATCAAAAATATTTTTTCCATCTACTGTCAGATAATTCCTAATTTCTCTTGGTTGGACTTCCATGATTCTTTGGACAAATCTAGTTATAAATTATGAAATAATTCATAGTTTTCTCGCCGCCAACCTTTGACTCACCAACTCAGCCGCTAAATGTATTGCTGCCTTCATACTCGTAGCATCAGCAATTCCCTTACCTGCAATATCAAACGCTGTTCCATGATCGGGTGAAGTCCGAACGAAAGGAAGACCAATAGAAGTATTAACTGCCCGATCAAAGGCCATCAACTTCACAGGAATTAAGCCTTGGTCGTGATAAAGTGCCAAGTAGCCATCAGCAGGATTTTGAACTAAAGAATTTCCATACCAAGCTTGACCAGGTTTAACCCACATCGTATCTGGCGGTATTGGCCCATCTAGTTGTAATTTTGGTCTATTTTGCCGTTCTTGCTCTAACCAGGGAATTAACCAATCCTGTTCTTCATGTCCAAGTTGCCCCTGTTCGCCACTGTGGGGATTTAAACCCGCGATCGCAATTCTCCCATTTTCTATCCCAAAATCTTTCTCCAAACACTCCACCAGCAAATCCAATTTCTGTGTTAACAACTGTGGTGTCAATGTATTGGCTACTTGACGGAGGGGAATATGTGTAGTGGCAAGTAAAGCGCGGAGTGTCCAGCCAGTATGCGGTGATCGCGCTACAAATAACATTCCAAAACGGTCAACACCTGACTTGTGTGCCAAAAGTTCCGTTTGCCCTGGATAATTATATCCTGCCGCTTTCCAAGCAGATTTAGCGATCGGCCCCGTGACTATCCCATCAAATTTACCAGCGAGTGTTTGTGCGATCGCATATTCCATATAGGCAAAACTAGCCGCACCACTGGCCGCATTACCTATTCCGGGAATAATTTGACCTTTAATTTCTCCATCCAATTGCACATCACAGACAGACAACTCTTCTGGATTTGCCAAAGGTGCTAAATTCTTGATTAAATTCAATTTGTGATAGGTCTGTGCCAGCAAATCCCCATTACCCACCACTGTTACGTCGTATTTTTTACTAATTTCCGGTTCTGCTAAAGCTTTTAAAATCACCTCCGGCCCAATACCCCCCGGATCTCCCAGCGTCAGCGCCAAACGTGGGCGATTCTTTTTGCTAAAATTCACTAAATCACCTTGATTATTTTGATACATAAAATTTATTCATAATTATTATCATTAAAATTTTCCCCATCCCCCTCATTTCCCGTTCTACAGTAGGGATTGCCCCCCAAACCAGTAGGGATTACTTGCTAAACTAGTTTAAAATTATTTACACAGGTCTAATCCTACAGTAACTATTGAAAAGCTTCTGCTAGACCTAGTTTACACACACTAATTTGCATAAGGAGAATCACACCAATGGGCGGCGAAATTTTGAATGCAGCTATATTGTCCTTCGGTTTAATCTTCGTGGGCTGGGGCTTAGGCGCATTGTTACTGAAAATTCAAGGCGGAGAAGAATAACTTCTACGATGAGAAGGAGTCAGAAGACAGAATTCAGAATTCAGAATACCCCAGCAGTCAAGTCAGGGGTAACAATCGGAAAGAATTTTTTCTTCTCCACGATTAAAATCGGGGCTTTAAACTTCGATTCTCCATCCAGTCGCACAGAATCCATTCTGGATTCTGGCTTCTGAATTCTGAATTCTTCTTTGGTATTGACTATTAAGAGGGAAGAGGTTTTTCTCTGCCTTGAAAAGTTCTGTTCGCCCCAAGGTGGCGTTCATACTTTTCGCTAACTGGGAAAAAAGCTTGTCCGTTTACCGGACAGCAATTTTCCCATGAATTTTTCCATAACAAACGATTTTCTTAGAAAAGATGTAAACTTTTGTTTACATAGGTTATTCTGATAACATTCTTTTCATAAAACATTAAAATTTATTACAAACCTCATGACATTATTAATCGTCGGTGCCACTGGCACCTTAGGAAGACAAGTGGCTCGTCGGGCAATCGATGAGGGATATAAAGTACGCTGCCTCGTGCGGAGTAGTAAAAAAGCAGCTTTTCTCAAAGAATGGGGTGCAGAACTTGTACCAGGAAATTTACGTTACCCCGATACCCTAGCGGCAGCTTTAGTTGGTGTAACCCAAGTTATTGATGCGTCAACATCTCGTCCTACAGATTCACTGAGTATCAAGCAAGTGGACTGGGAGGGCAAAGTAGCATTAATTCAAGCAGCAAAAGCAGCAGGTGTAGAGCGCTTTATCTTCTTTTCAATTTTGGATGCGGATAAATACCCAGAAGTACCGCTAATGGAAATTAAGCGTTGTACAGAACTATTCTTAGCTGAGTCAGGCTTGAATTATACCATCTTGCGGCTAGCTGGTTTTATGCAAGGGTTAATCGGTCAATATGGGATTCCCATTTTGGAAGCACAGCCAGTTTGGGTGACAGGTAATTCTTCTCCCATTGCCTATATGGATACTCAAGACATTGCTAAGTTTGCAATCCGTGCATTGAGTGTGCCCGAAACGGAAAACCAAGCTTTTCCTGTAGTTGGTACTCGTGCATGGAGTGCAGAAGAAATCATCAACCTGTGCGAACGCTTATCTGGAAAAGATGCCAGGGTAACGCGGATGCCAATCAGCGTACTGCGTGCTGTGCGGGGCTTAATGCGGTCTTTTCAGTGGGGATGGAACGTAGCCGACAGGCTAGCGTTTACAGAAGTATTGGCTAGTGGTAAACAGCTAAATGCCTCAATGGATGAAGTATATACAGTTTTTGGCTTAGATCCGCAACAAACCACAACTCTAGAAAGCTATCTCCAAGAGTATTTCAGCCGGATCATGAAGAAGCTCAAAGAGGTAGACTACCAGAAAAATAAAAATAAAAAGCAGAAACCTAAAAAAACTCCTTTTAAACAGTCTTCAAAAGCCAATAGTCAATAGTAATTAGAGAAGATACATTAGTCATGAAACTCTACACTCTGGATATTTGACTTCAGGCTACATGACCAAAAATGTGTAAAGATTATCGAAAACTTAGGTAAAAGCCCTGTCCTTCTAGGACGACTTTAATTCTCTAAATTTGTCTTGAAAGTTTCCGGTGATTGGTATAATCAAACAATATCACAGGTAGAATAACCGCTAGCACAAATGGATAACCAACCCCAATACGACTGGCTAGGAAATAATAATGGTTAGTGGGCGGCGAAAACCACGATAAACATAGCTGGGGTAGCAAACGCTCACCCATACCAGAAAAGTCAAAAACTTGTTAATTAAGCGTACCGTGGGGCACACGGAAACAAGGGGAGAAATCCTCTAAAGCTTGGGGAGATAAGCCCTCTGGGGCTGTCTAAATTAGGCTCAAAACTTGGTTCAATTGAACGGGTTTTTGGTTTAAGTAATGCCGAAAGGCTAGGCAGTTTAAAGGTGTATCAATGAACCAAGAATCCTCATGCTTTCAGGCTAGGGAGTGTCAAATAATACAAAGCATCGCCTAAACTTGGATATTTGAGTGTGCCGAAAGCAGGCATTATCTACAATGACGTTAAACCGATAGCGGGTCGTGTCGCTATCGAGTTGAAAGACAAGCTAACCGCAGCCGGTTGGGATGTGTGTATCACATCAAGTATCGGTGGAATATTGGGCTACTCTAATCCAGATAGTCCTGTATGCCACACCCCCATTGACGGTCTAACGCCCCCTGGTTTTGACTCAGATATGGAGTTTGCAGTCGTGTTAGGGGGAGACGGCACTGTTTTAGCAGCGTCTCGTCAGGTAGCCCCCTGTGGTATTCCACTACTAACAGTGAATACCGGCCACATGGGATTTTTGACAGAAACTTTCCTGAATCAATTGCCCCAAGCACTAGAACAGGCAATGAATGGTGAGTATGAAATTGAAGAACGAGCCATGCTCACCGTCAAAGTATTTCGGGGAGAAGCAGTGCTGTGGGAAGCTCTCTGCTTGAATGAAATGGTTTTGCACCGAGAACCTTTGACCTCTATGTGCCATTTTGAAATTGCCATAGGTCGTCATGCACCAGTAGATATTGCGGCGGATGGTGTGATTGTTTCTACGCCTACAGGTTCTACAGCTTACTCATTGAGTGCTGGTGGTCCAGTGGTGACTCCTGGTGTACCTGTTTTACAGCTAGTACCCATTTGTCCCCATTCTCTAGCTTCTAGAGCATTAGTATTTCCAGATACTGAATCGGTCAACATTTATCCAGTCAACATTCCTCGGCTAGTGATGGTGGTGGATGGTAATGGAGGGTGTTATGTCCTACCAGAAGATAGAGTATATATGGAGCGATCGCAATATAGTGTCCGATTTATTCGCCTGCAACCGCCTGAGTTTTTCCGAATTTTACGAGAAAAATTAGGTTGGGGTTTACCACATATTGCCAAACCAACTTCGGTAGAATTACCGTAATGATTGGGCATTGGGAATGGGAAATGGGGAATAGGGGGACAAGGGGACAAGAGGTGAGAACTTGAAACAAGTCTTTCCCCTTGTCCCCAATTCTCCTTGTCCTCTTCCAATTCCCAATTCCCAATTCCCAATTTACTGATTTCCGTCCAGAATTACTGGTATAGGGATGGTATTTGGAGTTAGTTATTAAGATTGCATCCGAGAATTAGATTGCTGACACCTGAACGTGCTAAAAGATTCTTAGCCGTGCGTCAAATCAGGATTGCTTCATCGTTAAAAACTCCTAATTGCACTTTATAACTGATGTAAAGATTTTCTCTGGAACATCTTTACAATCCCAAATCCAATATCCCAAATTGTTATGACAGTTGCTCCAAGTCCCTGTGTTTTGGTGATTGAAACCGATGAGAGCCTAGCAAATCAGCTTGCTTGCGATTTGCAAGAAGCTGGCTATGAATCGATATTGGCTAATGATGCGACCAGTGGTTTGCAATACTGTCGCGATCGCCAACCTGCTTTAATTGTTTTAGACCGGATGCTAGCAGGAGAATCAGGACTCTCATTGTGTAAAAATCTGAGAAGCACTGGTATGCGATCGCCTGTGTTGATTTTAATGGCAAGGGATACCGTTGACGATCGTGTAGCTTGTCTAGAAGCAGGAGCGGATGATTACATCCTCAAACCTTACCGCTCAGAAGACTTTTTGAAGTTAATTCGCCTCTACTTAAAACCCGATGTGGATACCACGGAGCAATTACGCTTTGGGGATCTTATTTTAGACATCGCAAGTCGCCGTGCTATCCACGGCGGCCGGGCAATTGACTTGACAATGAAAGAATTTGAACTATTAAAATTCTTAATGGAACATCCCCGTGAGGTGTTAACCCGCGAACAAATTTTAGAAAATGTTTGGGGTTATGACTTTCTGGGTGAGTCGAATGTCATTGAAGTGTACATCCGCTACCTGCGCCTCAAAATCGAAGATGAAGGTCAAAAGCGCCTAATTCAGACAGTGCGCGGCGTAGGGTACGTTTTAAGAGAATCCTAGTAGAGATGGCGAAAGTTGGCCTACCTTAGACAATGGGCTTAAGGCCATTGTCTAGTTAATTGGAGCCTGAAAACGGCTGTGTATTAAGCTGTTACGTAAATAAGATTGCACATCAACTGGTGAGGTTGTCCTTTGTCATTTGTCCTTTGTCCTTGATAAACACAAATGACTAATGACGGTCTACACGGAAAATAGTGCAATATGTAGGCGCGTTAGCTTACCAGACAAATAAAAACGTGAGCTTTCTAGCTTAAATTCTGTAAAATTGAAATCTAAATTACAAAATCAAAAATAATTATGAATCGTTGGCTAGGTTTATTCTCAATGTTGCTGAGTGTTTTATTGATGGGCTGTTCTGTACCAACGACAGCTAAACCTCCAACCCCCACGCCTGATTCTAAACCTCCAGCCCCAGCGAGTTTAGGGCAAAAACTACCAATTTCTGCGAAAGCCATTCTTCCTAATGGCACAACTATTCAGCTAGAAGTGGCGAAGACACCACAACAGCAACAAATGGGGTTAATGTATCGACCAGCTTTGCCAGATGACCGAGGAATGCTATTTGGGTTCGCCTCACCACAACCAGTTAGTTTCTGGATGAAAAATGTACCTGTAGCCTTAGATATGGTATTTTTACAGAACGGTGTAGTTAAATATATCCAATCTGCTGCACCTCCTTGTGCGAGTGAACCTTGTCCCACTTATGGCCCCAACACACCAATCGATAAGGTAATTGAACTTCGCTCTGGAAGAGCTGCCGAATTGAAGTTGAAAGTGGGCGATATTGTCAAAATTAAGTTCTGAGACTTAGCCACTTTTCAAGGATAAAGATTTGGATAGTTGCTCTGTTCAGACAGTATACTACCTAGAACTATGTTTTTTCTGTAAAAAATGTCACGTGTTGTAGCAAAAAGTCATCTGTAACGCTACTATTTAAAAACTGTGGTAATAATGTAAAATTTTACTGTCTCCAATCTGAAATCCCGAACTTGAGGTTTGGTTGCAAAAATATTCCCTTCGGCGTAAGTGTAAATAGTCGCCAATAAGAGAGTATAGGTTAGGAATCTTTGTTACTACTTATGTAATTAAATCAAGTACACAAGTAAACAAGATGGAGTCATTGAATTAAGTAAAAATGCTGCTTGATAATTGAGCAGATGACAAGCCTCTCTTAAAGGCAAATCCAAAAACTGTGCTGGGGTGTATAGCCAATAACGGCACAGTGACAGATGAAATACTGGCTACTGGCTACCGAGCAATGGTGAACTGATATATGACAATACATTCTGCACAAGGAGGTGAGATCCAAATGTCACCATCAAAATATTCTCGACTGATTCATTTTTTGCAAGAAGATTTGGCAATTTCCACAGCATCGCTGGCGGTTGCACTGCGCCATCGGGAACAAGATCCAGGCCCTTTGGCAATGATTCTTTGGCAGTATGGTTTGATTACTCTAGAACAGTTAGAACAAATTTATGATTGGCTGGAGACGGCATAATTTATGCCAATTTTGGGTTTTGGATTAAAAGTCTCTATCAAAAGGCTGTTACCGGAATCTCAAACAATACTATGTTATGCAAATTCTGGATCGTACTAAGTTGCCAAAGTTGGTATTGTTTGGTGTCAAATAAGCTGTGTGACTCTCTCGGAAGCAAATAATACTATCTAGGGCAAGTTGGTATCATTTAAGAGAATAAAAGTATGTCACATCAACTCTACCTTGTACAAAGGTTGATATATAGGTTTATTAACTCTGCTGGTTTCTACTTATTTATATACAACAAATCAAAAGAGCGAGTTGATAATTTAACTCGCTCTTTTGATTTAGTAGGACTGACTAAACACTTTAACTGCTGCTGCTATACCAGAACCAGGGGTGAAGTCTTTGTACCCAAGTTCTGTTAGGGTAACTTCTAAGGATGCTATACAGCTAAGGATATCGCGATCGCTCACAAAGCCCAAGTGACCAATGCGGAAAATCTTATTACTCAAATGGTCTTGACCACCTGCAAGGGCAATATCAAAGCGTTTTTTCATCAATGACCGAATCTTATCCGATTCAATTCCCTGTGGTGCTACAGCCGTAATCGCCGGACTAGCGGAACTATCTGCTGCAAATAGGGGCAAATTCAACCCTTGAATGGCGGCGCGGGTAGCATTTTTCAGCCGTTCATGTCGAGCAAATATTGACTCTAATCCTTCCTCTTTCATCATTCGCAACGTGGTGTGTAACGCTACGATCAAGTTTACGGGTGGAGTAAATGGAGTTGTATTTTTGGCTGTGGCTTTGCGATATTTGCCTAAGTCCAAATAATATTTTGGTAGCTTTGCAGTTTTGTAAGCTTCCCAAGCCTTGGGGCTGACAGAGACAAAACCCAATCCCGGCGGAATCATATAACCTTTTTGAGAACCGGAGGCGACTATATCCAAACCCCAAGCATCTACCGGGAGATTGAATGCACCCAAGCTTGTGACGGCATCAACGATAATCAAAGCTTCACCGTGTTCTTTAACGTGGCGGTTGATGCTTTCTAGGTCATTCAACACACCTGTCGAGGTTTCGCTGTGGGTGATGATTACAGCTTTAATTTGCTTTTGAGTATCTGCTTGGAGTTTTTCGGCAAATACTGCGGGGTCTAAGGGTTTTCCCCATTCCACCTTAACTTCTTCTACATTCAAACCGTAGGCTTGACCAACTTCTACCCAGCGTTCGCCAAATTTACCATTAGAGCCAACTAAAATGCGATCGCCTGGAGAGAGAAAATTAATTATTCCAGCTTCTACAGCACCCGTACCACTGACATTCAGTGTCAGCACATCACTTTGAGTTTGGTGCAACCACTTCAGGTTTTCCGTCACCTCTGCCAATATATTGCTAAATTCACTGGTACGGTGCCCAATGGGATGCTTGGCTAATGCCAGTAAAGCAGCTTCTGGCACCGGTGTTGGGCCTGGAATCATTAGCATCAGCTTATCGTTCATGTGTCTATCCTAAAAGTCAAATAAAAGTCAAAATTGTGGGAAATTGGTTTAGTCTGGTAGCAAATTTTAGATATTCATCTACAAATTACACTCAGATCGCCACCAGTCTTGTTGTATATTTTCCAAATCCATAGGAAAAGTATCGTGGAGTTTAATGATCGGTCAGCTTGACCTTTGCAATTTATACGAGACTCCAACTCAAATAAAACCTCTGTTCCAGGCAATTTTACCATACACTTAGACACCAGGTTAAGGCGTGTGCTAGTAGGGGAGTAGCTAAAATAGCTGAGGCTGAAGCGTCCATTTAAGCTCTCCCAATTTTAGGTATAGATATTATAAATTCTTAAATCTTCCCCATCATCGGCCTGAGTTGTTTTGATAGAAATATGCGAAATCGATTTAAATATCGTGGAAATCGTCGGTGAAAAAGCTGTGTTTTGCTTCAACCAAGGAAGTAACCGCCTACACTATGCGGAAGAGTTAGATGTCATCGTTTGCTAAGAGATAAAAGATACCCAACCAAAAGTTTTCAATCTGCTTGGGTAGAAGATTTTTTCTTCGGTTGCCATTCTTTAAAGAATACCTCTATCTATTGAGGAGATGATGATTTTATTGCAGTCTAAATCGCTTTCATGCGGATATATAAGCCATCTCAGGCTTACTTGATGGCGATTTTTCACTGATACCTTCCAGTTTATTTGCTGCTAAATTTGAGATATTTATGCTGCTAATTGCTGCACATTTTGAAGCTTTACTCAAAGACAGGTGATGCCTATGCCTACGCTAATCAACTATAAGTTTTTATACTATACTTACAAACTTGCTACAATTGTGCTTAGTTTCGTTAGTTACCATTCATGGTGAGTCGTTTTTAACTAGTGTTCAGTTCATAAACTGTCACTCACCAGATCCCCGATTTTCTTGTAAAAGAGATATTCTTAGTTAGTGCAAGGAGTGATACCATTTCACCAAATGTTTGTCACAAGTTATCCCCGCAATACTCCCTGATAAGGGGGTGTTGCAGATTTCAAATGTTGCATCAAACAAGTGAGTTGGTATAAGCTTTTACGGGGAAGCGCTTGAGTGAGCAAAACTCTCAAGCGCTTTTTCGTGTATAAATAAAACAGTTTAACTCTTTGAACGATAATACAGATGTTTTTAAATATACATATACCAGAGAGAAAACTACTGTTTCAATACTTCTTGAAACAGATTTTTGATGGTTTTAACATCCGTGCATTCCATCAAAATAGTTTTAAGTGACTGGACGTACCACACGAATTAGTTTTCCTTGCAACGCATGTTCTGCTGTCACAGCCTCATCTATTCGTGATGCAAACTTTCCCCAATTACGATTGTTCGTACAAACAATAATACCGAAGTGGTTAGAATCACGACGATGCAAACGGATAAAATCAACTCTGTTGATACTTACAGCCGTTCTCGATCAAACCCACCACAAAAATAAATCCTAAAACAAAGCCCAGTATTGCTTTTAGTTGTGGCACGTTTGATTGCAATTCGCTGTAATATCGAGCGTTCTTGACTTACAGCAAATGCTAGTACTTCCTTATCAGGTATACCTTGGTCTGCATTTTCTGCATCTTGAACTGTCAAAACATCATGCCCCAAAGCGCGTAATAATTCCACAACTGAAAATGGAAACTGCTCATCTAGGCTACCTCATTACGCTCAATTGCCAATTCGATTTCATCAAGATGAGCTTCTGCCTATACCCAAGCATTGGCTAAATCTGTAGCTGTAATAGTTGGATAGCTCATCAAAAGGTCAGTATCGCTATATCCAAGGCGGCTAGCTTCCACAAGTACCCAGACAGGAATACGAGTTTTAGCGATACGAGCCTCTCCACCAAAGACTCTAGGAGTTTTCTCAATTCCTTGCCAATTGTTGCCGAGGTTTTGAGCAAGTAACTGTATGACCTGCAATTTTTCACGCTTG
The DNA here is from genome assembly GCF_009873495.1 of Nostoc sp. ATCC 53789. Lineage (GTDB taxonomy): Bacteria > Cyanobacteriota > Cyanobacteriia > Cyanobacteriales > Nostocaceae > Nostoc > Nostoc muscorum_A. The sequence goes on from NZ_CP046703.1 coordinate 4,713,811, forward strand.
TCTGAGGGCAAGAAGTTGTTGTTCTAACTCTTTGAGTGTCACGGATATAAATCCTTTGATGTTTGGTCAGGCTATATTTACAATTTTATCGATTGCTAACTACAACATTTAATTAATTCGTAGCAAATTCTCTGCGTACCTCTGCGCTTCCCTTTGCGCTACTTTGCGTTTAAATTTAAACCCTCAATTCACCACGATTTTAGGCAAAGCTGTACTTAGCTAACTACAAAATTCACCAACTTTCCAGGCACTACAATTACCTTTTTAATCTCTTTGCCTTCGATGTAACGCTGGGCAATTTCTGATTCACGGGCGTATTTCTCCAACGCTGCTTTATCCGCTTGTGCTGGTACTTGAATCGCGCCGCGAGTTTTGCCCATAACTTGAATAACTAAAGTGATTTCATCAGCTACCAAAGCAACCGGGTCAAATGATGGCCAAGTTTGAGTGTGAATTGAATCACTTTCACCCAACAAATGCCACAATTCATCAGCAATATGTGGTGCAAAGGGTGCGAGTAACATCACCAAAGTCCGAATACCTTCTGCGTAAATTGGTGAATTTTTGTCGGCATCACTTAGGGCATTACTCAACTTCATCAATTCGGAAATAGCTGTGTTGAATTGATATTCGTCTTCCACATCTTCCGTCACCGCTTGAATAGCCGTGTGAATCGTCCGCCGCAATTCTTTTTCAGCCTTAGTTAAATCAGATAGTTGAGCTTTTTTACGGGATACCCCAGCCGTAATATAATCCGTCACCAAACGCCAAACCCGATTTAAAAAGCGGAATTGTCCTTCCACATCGGCTTCATCCCATTCCAGGTCTTTTTCTGGCGGCGCTTTGAACAAGATGAACATCCTTGCTGTGTCTATACCATATTTGGAAATTACATCTTCTGGCGCGACACCGTTGCCCTTTGATTTAGACATGGTGGCGTAGAGACGTTGCAAAGGTTCGCCTGTCTGAGGGTCACGAGGGTCAGCAGAATTGACCAGATTAGAAGGAATCCATTTATCCTTACCGCCCTTATTGGGATTTAGGTAAGTTAAACCCTGTACCATCCCTTGAGTTAACAGACGTTGGAAGGGTTCATCAAAATTCAGTAACCCTCTGTCCCGGAGTACTTTAGTAAAGAACCGCGAATACAACAAATGTAAAATCGCGTGTTCAATCCCACCTACATACTGATTCACTGGCATCCAGTCGTTTACTTTACTGGAATCGAAAACCTGCTGTTCATTTTTAGCATCAGGGAAGCGCAAGAAATACCACGAGGAATCAATAAAAGTATCCATCGTGTCAGTTTCCCGCTTCGCTGGAGTGCCGCAAGTTGGACAAGGCACATTTACCCAGCTTTCTAACTGAGTCAAAGGTGAACCCCCTCGTCCAGTAAATTCCACCTCTTCTGGCAACTGGACTGGCAAATCTTTGTCAGGTACTGGCACTATTCCACAGTTGGGACAGTGAATTACAGGTATCGGTGCGCCCCAGTAACGCTGCCGGGAAATTAACCAATCCCGCAGGCGATATTGCACCCGCACTTTACCAAAACCTTGTTTTTCGGCGTATTCAATTATGGCTGGTTTAGCGTCTGTGGAAGCTATACCCGTAAAAGCCCCAGAATTAATTAAAATTCCTGGTTCAGTGTATGCCTGCTTATAGTCAACTTCGACAAGTTGTGTGATTCCATCAATCTCTGATGTTGGAGTTAAGTCAAAACCTGCAACATCATCTGGGGAAGCGATGACAAAATTAATTGGTAAATCGTAATTTTTAGCAAACTTAAAATCTCGGACATCGTGTGCGGGTACACCCATCACTGCCCCAGTACCATACTCATACAGTACATAGTCAGCAATCCAAATAGGCACTTCTTGCCCTGTAAACGGGTTAATTGCCACCCCACCGGTGGGGATACCTCGCTTAGGTTTGTCTTCAGAAGTACGTTCCAACTCACTTTGATTAGAAACCTCTTTAATAAAGACTTCTACCGCCGCTTGTTGTTCTTTTGTGGTGACGCGATTTGTTAAGGGATGTTCTGGTGCTAATACTAAATAACTGACACCATAAACGGTATCTGGTCGCGTGGTATACACGGCGATTTTTTCATCTATCCCGATAATGGGAAATTCTAAATAAGCGCCTGTGGATTTACCAATCCAGTTTGCCTGCATCAATTTGACCCGTTCTGGCCAACCTGTCAACTTATCCAAGTCATTGAGTAATTCTTCGGCATAGTCAGTAATCTTAAAAAACCACTGCCGTAACAATTTGCGCTCAACTATTGCACCGCTGCGCCAGGAACGTCCTTCATTATCAACTTGCTCATTTGCTAATACAGTTTGGTCAATGGGGTCCCAGTTTACGGCTGCTTCTTTTTGGTAAGCTAACCCTGCTTCCAAAAACTGCAAGAAAATCCATTGCGTCCACTTGTAATAATCTGGTGAACAAGTAGCTAGTTCACATTCCCAATCAATTGATAAACCAAGACGTTGCAATTGCTGCCGCATCTGGGCAATATTCTGATAAGTCCACTTTGCTGGCGGTACACCACGGTCAATGGCGGCATTTTCTGCTGGTAAGCCAAAGGCATCCCAACCCATTGGGTGTATTACCCGATACCCTTGCATTCGCTTGAGGCGGGCAATCACGTCAGTAATGGTATAATTACGGACGTGACCCATGTGTAGGCTGCCCGATGGGTAAGGGAACATGGATAAAGCGTAGAATTTTGGCTTGTTGCTAGCTGAAGGTGTTTTATCTAAGCCAAGTTCTAACCATGTTTTCTGCCATTTTTCCTCAATCGCTGCTGGGTTATATCGGGAATCCACCAAAAAATTCTCCTAATGGGTCTGTCTAGGTTAACCTGCTATGTCAACCTCTTAGGTTAACCTATATTGTAGGTCAACTAATCACAGATTTATATAATTGAGCATCAGCCAAATTATGCCTGAACTGCTAGTGTTTCAGGTATGGCAACAGTCATTTGATGAAGGTTTAGATGGTTGAATCAAATATAAAATTTTCTGATTTGGTGCGGGTTTTTGTCTACGGCACACTCAAACCAGGTGAAGCTAACTATAAAAAATACTGTGCTGCCAAAGTAATTGATGTCAAAAGAGTTTTTGTAGAAGGTAAATTGTTTGCTCTGCCAATGGGCTACCCAGCAATGACGCTGGGAAATAGCAAAGTTTACGGATATTTACTTTCTTTTCCCAACCCAAGAATTTTAAATGAGCTAGATGTGCTGGAAAATTACCAGCCCACTAGACAACCACCAGAAAACCTCTATAATCGGCAAATTATCGAGGTTTATGAACCACAGTCGCTCTCTTATAGTCGGGCTTGGGTTTATTTAATGACTCTAGAGCAAGTTGCCCAATTACGAGGATTACTCCAACCTGATGGCTGGTGGAGTGGCTGTGGTTTAACCGCAAAGCACAATTATGATCTGTGAATTGTTAACTTTGCAATTAGTTTATGTCCTGTTTGGAGTCTTGCCGTTGTGGTTTTACCGGATAGATTGGATTTTCTGGAGAAGCTACTGCTGCTTTAGGAATTTCAATTACCGGGTTATTTAGTCCCACCATCAGAGGAGAAGGTGGAATTATAGACGCTGAGGATGTTTGAATCGGTTCTTTTTGTGGTCGTTGCGCCAGTTGCGGCACATTCAAACCACCAGGTACTAAGCTAGATACTGCGCCGATTACGCAAGCAGCAACGGCTGCACCTCCCGCCATCCAGTTTAAACGGGAACGGCGGCGTAAACGTGTGAATACTTGCTGAACTGTTGCTTCTGGTGACTCTTGGGCTGTGGGGACTGGGAGAGTCCGCAAGCCTTGGCGCAGCTTTAACAGTCGGGCATACAAGCATTGAACCGAGGCATCATTTGCCAGCCATTCTTCTACTTGCCTGCGTTCGGGGGCTGTGACTTCACCATCGAGGTAAGCACTCAATAACTCGAAGCGATCGCGCTTCACCATATCCATAAGACCCGTTGATTCATTGGTATGCTTGGCCATTCCATCTGACAAATCTTGAGGAAGTTGCAAAGAAGAACGGTCGTAAAACTGAGAATCAGTAGTCATCTTAACATTATTACCAATTCATACACGGGTAAACTGGGCGGGAATTTCGGGAAAATTAGCCATTTTTCCTTCTTAAGATGGAAGCGATCTACGTCTTTCTGGTAATTCTTAATCTATGCTTAAATTCTGTCATTGGGCAGAGGCAAGATCCTGTAAATTAGGAGTCTAGATAATTCTGCAAGTGAGCTTGCAGCCTCGATCTAGCTCTGGCTATTCTTGACTTCACAGTTCCTAAAGAAACTCCAGTGATTTCAGCAATTTCTTCATAAGCCATGCCCTCGATTTCTCTCAGGACAATGGTAGTACGAAAGACTTCTGGTAAATCCGCGATCGCTTCCCGCAATTGCTCGTAAAATTCTCTAGTTGTCAGTTCTTCTTCAGGCCCGGGAGTATCGCCAGCGATTTCCCAATCCATCTCACCGTCCTCTAACGAGCGGGGAGCATCCAGTGATAAAGGGCTAACAACCCGCTTGCGTTTCCGTAACTCATCGTAAAACAAGTTGGTGGCAATGCGGCTTAACCAGCCCCGAAATTTAGCAGGCTCTTGTAATCGGTTAATATTCCGATACACTCGAATCCAAACTTCTTGAGCTAAATCGGCTCTGTCAGACCAATCTGGAGCTAGGTGGTAGAGAACTCTATCAACTTGACTTTGATAGCGGCGTAATAGTTCTGAAAACGCAACACGATCTGGCCGCAGTCCCGCTTGACAGCGCAAAATTAAATCGTGGTTAGGGAGTTTGTCAACTTGCACTGATGCTTCTGGATACTTTGCATCAACAGTTGACCAGGATACAGTAATCGACTGACTCATAGATCGTACTGGCTCTAAATCATCCCTATCTATTAGACCTGCTAATGGGACAGAAGTTCCATGCTAAGGTGACGGATTTATGACTGGAACACGGAGGCAGACAATTTTGGATACATTTATAGCAATAAGGTGAGCCACTTTTTCCTTATACTGCTTGCATAGTTGCCCTTAAAACCATCAACTCAAAAAAGCGCAGCAATATGCACATTTTAGTACTTTTAGCAACTGGGTATATACGCTTGATAAAAATAATTAAATCTGGTTATTAAGGATGAAGAGAAAAATTTTGTAATTCTACCTTCTTGATACCTTTAAAATTCAGGTAATAATTTCTGGGAGTTGGGTTGCTCTGGTTACTATAATGGTGATTTATTTTTTTGATTTTGTTACCAGAATAGTTGCTGATTGTTCTAGTTGTGACCCGTAGATAGCACCAGAGTTATGTTGCTCTGGTACGCGAATTTGAAAAAATAAATTGAGGGAAAATGTAATTGTGACTGCTAGCAATAGTTTTTCAAACATGGTTTTTCTCCCACCGACACCACTAATCATTGATTGCTACATTGCAAAAGTTCCGCCAGAAAGTCTAAGTATTGGCTTACAACCCCCAGAATTTTGGAGGAATGAGGTTGGTCACTTGAAGTTTTTCTGCTGGGACAATTTGCATAGTCTTAGTTTGCCCAGAGGTGTTGGCAGATTTATAACGGAAATGATAAGTATTGATAAATTTTTGATAATCGGATGATGAACACATCCAATTTCTCGGCTGGATATGTCAGGGATAAACAATAGGCGATGGCAATGGTAAGAAACGAATCTGTAGGGCGGATGGTAATGTTGCTCTGTTTTGGCACAGCATTTTTATCTTTAGCTGTCCATTGGCGTATTACTACGGCACAACGGCAGTCTGATAAGTCTGCATCTACTGCGATGCGGCGAGATTCTACCCTAACCAATCCCAAGGGAAGCCGCTCAGAGGGAGTCTACAAGAATCTGTCACAAGTGAGTTTAGGGGAAATTGCGCTGGGTGCATCTGTGCCACCTGCTGAAGTTGCCCAAGGCTCAAGTGTTCAGAGGGCGGTTACACCAAAGTCCTCTGCTATTAAGCCTCGAACTAAGTCGAAAACAATTAAGAAGAATGTAGCTAAAGCAACGACTCGCAAGGCTTCTACACCAAAATCTTCTATTATTAAGCCTCAAACTCAGCCGAAAACAATTAGAAATAATGTAGCTCAAGCAACTGAACTACCAATTAAGATGCAGCTGGTGGCACAAGCCGAAAGACAAAATCCAGTTGCGGATAGTTGGCCAAAAGGTTTATGGTCTAAGGCTTCAGCCCAACAAGCACCATCTGCATCTGATAGGCTGGCAGATGGCAAGACTCAAGTGGTGGTTGATTTAAGCGATCGCCGCACTTATGTATATGCAGGAGATGAGGTAATAGCTAGCTACCCAATCGCTGTAGGTAAGAAAGGTTGGGAAACTCCCACAGGTTCTTTCCAGGTGATCCACATGCGACACTATCCAATCTGGCGGCACCCAATTACAGGCAAAGTATTTGAGGCTGGTACGGATAGTCCCTTGGGAGACAGATGGATTGGTTTTTGGTCAGATGGACGCAATGAAATTGGCTTTCATGGTACGCCGGAAATTGACCTGGTAGGAACTGCTGTATCCCACGGTTGTTTAAGAATGCGTAATTCTGATGTCAGAATGCTTTATGAGCAAGTGAGTATAGGGACAACAGTACTAGTACGTAATTAATTAAGAGTCATTAGTCATTAGTCATTAGTCTTTTGTCCTTTGTCTAAAACAAGTAACAAATGACCAATGACTATTGAAATTATAATTTTTGCTCAAAATTAGGTGCATAAGTCTGGAGTAAGGCACTAACCTGGCGTACAACCTCATTCCCAGTATTTTTGCCCAAGGCTTGCCGTTCTGGGAAGAAATTGGGTCGATCTAGGTAACGATTAATCGCTTCACTCACTTGCTGAGAAATTAATTCTTGCAGTTCTGCCTGAGCCGTTTGGCGCTGGAAGCTAGCACCCTCTTCTGTAGTAGCATACAAAGGTGGTAGTCGATTGAGAGCGTAAGCCGCAATATCTCCGACATCTAGAGAACTTTCGCTGGTGGCTTCAATTTCTGCGACTCTGGCGATCGCTTCTGTCAGTACCAATTCTTCCATAACGTTAATGAATTGTTTGCGAGGTACCGCCACTACCTCACCAGTCAATAGCGCTCCCATGAGCCGATCCAGGGCCATATACTCTTCAATTGAGAGTTCCGAGGCGTTATCACAGATTCTACCGACTTCTGCTTCCATTGCTGGTGTCAAATAACCATCCTGGAGAGCTTGTTCTACAATTTTTTCGATACTCATAACACTTATCATCATTTATGTTAGCCAAGTAAGGTAGGGACGGTATCAATTCAATTTATTTTGCCTAATCTTCAGCAAAAAAAACACAAATTATGCACAGACGCGATTAATTCCGCCTCTACTAATTAACGACCTTAGTTCGCCAAGGTGTTGGATCAACAGATTGTCCGTTGACATACAGACCCCAGTGCAAATGTGGACCTGTGGAAGCACCTGTTGAACCAACTGCACCAATTAGTTGACCAGCTTTCACAAGATCACCTTCTTTAACGTTAATACGACTCAGGTGCATGAAAATACTGGTTACTCCTTGACCGTGGTCAATGCCAACTACGTTACCGTGTATCCTAAACCCTTGGGATACCCTACCCACCAAAGCAACTCGCCCAGCAGCTGGGGCAATCACCGATGAACCGGCAGCACCAGCGTAGTCAAGACCACGATGATAGTAGTCCTTTGCAAATGTACCATTATAGTAGCGACGAACACCATAGGTTGTACTCATTCGCCCTGCATTTGGTTTCAGAAATACTCCATTCCAATACTTTTCTGGTGTTTTTAATGCTTTAAAAGCCGCTACACGCTTAAGTTCGTATTCTGTGGCATCTACTCCGGCTTTGCCAGGTGGCAAAGTAATGCGTTGTACGGGGAACTTGCGATTAAGCACATTCACTGCCAAGTTTTGGACTTGACCATCCCCTACAACGCGAAGTGTTCTAGTTCCAGGTTTTTCTAGGGGAGTTGTGGGAACGAAAGCCCGATACTGATTGGGGGCAATTTGAAAGGCTGGGTATGTATTATTACCAGTCGCTACTGTTGGATTTGTACCATTCTCAGGATTATTTAGATTAATCTCTACCGAGAGTGTATCCCCTAATTTAGGACTAGTTGGAGTCACCTTTACTTGTAAAGCATCTACAGGCAATGCCAAGGTGATAGGGAGAACAGCAAATATTCCCTTCAACACATTTATTGCAAGGCAATTGGCTGTCAAACTTTTGACATCAAAACCGAGCAACTTCTTGTTTGAACTACTAGTACTATTCTCAATAATCATAGAGCTACAAAAATTCCTTGCTTGTGTTGGAAAATAGACTAGCTTATTTTTACTCGTGTTTCCTCTTTGACGTAGATGTTTTTGAAACCCTCCAAAGACTTATAGACATCAGAGTTACATCAGGTAGGAGATTAGAGAGAATGATTTGTAACTGTAATTTAGTTACTTGGTATTAACTTTATGTATTACATTGACATTGGTAATGATCTTAAAATTTAACTAGATTGAAGGCAAAGACTCTATAGTTGTTTGCCAAGGTATCATTTATTAGGCAACAAAAGAAACCCCTTGTGATTATACCCATTACATAATAATACTTGAAGAAAATCTTGGAATCAACTGGACACTTGTTTAACTGGACACTCGTACTAGATTGCTAAGTTAAAATTGGTGTAAGTAAATGGCGCAAGCCAGGTAAACCAAGGGCAAAGTATTATAAATAACCCTATTAAGCTTAGGCAAAGTTCGATTTATTAAGTTATTGAGCATTTAATTTGCAAAATTAGGGTAGGCAAGATGCCTACCCTAATTTTTAGTAAAATATAGTGTGAAATTATATTATTTTTAATTTATCTAATTCTTAATCACCGTTTATACACTAATAACACATATTATTATTGTTAATATAAAGTATAAAACAACAGTGATTTTACTTAAATTGTTTTGGTTTCGATTTCTGAGCTTGAGGAATGAAAGCTGATTAACTTCAGATTGAGAGCGTTAATTCTGACTTGAGCTTACCATCTTCCATATCAACGATGCGATCGGCAATGTCAAGGATGCGGTTGTCATGAGTAACCATCAAGATGGTACAGCTTTGTTCTTTTGCCAATTTTTGCATAAGATTGACTACATCCCGACCTGATTGACTGTCAAGGGCGGCGGTGGGTTCATCCGCTAGGATTATTTGAGGATGACTGACTAAGGCGCGAGCGATCGCTACTCGTTGCTTTTGTCCTCCAGATAGTTTTTCAGGATAGTAATGTAAATGATTTCCTAATCCTACCTGCTCTAACATCTGGGCTGACCTACCTAGCATATTTTTTAACCCAAGATATTTGTGCAATTCCAAAGCCATTTTGACGTTTTGGAGTGCCGTTAAACTCCCATGTAAGTTATGTGCTTGGAAAATATAACCGTTATGCCGTCGCGCTTGTATTAATTGTTCAGCACTAGCACCACAAAGTTCTCGCCCCAACACCTGCAAACTACCAGATTGGGCAGAACGCAATCCACCAACTAAGGTTAGCAAGGTAGTCTTTCCAGAACCAGAGGGCCCGGTCATAATAATAATTTCACCGGCGTTAATCTCTAAGTTGATATTAGATAAAACTTGCTTGCGGAGGGAACTGTTACCAAAGTGGTGGTCAAGATTTTTAATAGAGATCACAGGTTGACTAGTCATAAATGGCTCAACTGGTAACAATTGTCATTGGTCATTTGTCCTTTGTCCTTTGCAAATGACCAATGACAAATGACAAATTTAGAACATATCAGCAGGATCGGTGGCTTGAAGTTTGCGGGTGGCGATCGCACCGGAAATTGTACACATAATGATAGTCAGCACTAATACCTGCAATGCCCGAATCGCAGTCATGTACATGGGTAAATTTGTGGCACTGCGAGTCAGTTGGTAAAGTGCTAAGGACACTCCCAATCCGGGGAGGAAGCCCAGTGCTGCCAATATCAACGATTCTTCAAGCACCACACCCAGCAGGTAATAATTGCGATATCCCATTGCTTTAAAGGTGGCGTATTCTCGAACATGGGCATTAACATCGGTGGAAAGGACTTGATAGACGATAATTACACCTACCACAAACCCCATTGATACACCTAGGCTGAAAATAAAGCCAATTGGAGAATTTGTCCTCCAAAAGTTGTTCTCAAATTCAATAAATTCGGCGTGGGTTAAGACTTTGACATCATCTCTCAGGTAGGCTTTCAAGCTTGCTGCCACTTTTTTCGGGTCATAGCCTGGTTTTACCTTAATCAAACCTAGACTGATACTACTTGACTGTCGCCCAGAAAATAGCCGCAAAAAGTTTTGATCGCTAGTAATCAGGTTGCCATCAGAACCAAAGGAAGCCCCCACTTGAAATAAGCCACTAATGGTAATTGTGCGCCGTTCTATTTCGGTAGTTAGGGTTTTCCCTTGGTCAATTTGAGCGATCGCTTTTTGATAATCTCCTCTTGCGCCACGATCAAACAAAACGGTATCTGGTAGCTTAATTGCCTGTAATTGCTGGTTAACATCCGGTAAGTCAAAGGCTGGCTTATCTGGATTAAACCCGATAACTAACACCCCCGTCTCACGATGTGTTTGAGGATTTTTCCAGATTGTGTTATTGAAATACATCGGTTCTGCCGACTTCACCCCTGGTATATCCATTGCTTGGTAAAGTCGCCGACGAGAAAATGTAGACAAGCTTGGCAGGTTACGGGCTTGGGGACTGGTTAAAACAATGTCTGCTTGCAAACTGCGATGTAGTCTGGTGTTACTGTCATACAGCGCAGTCTGAAAGCCCAGCTGCATGAACATGAGAAGATCCGCAAAGGCAATACCTGACAAAGCCACCAAGAGGCGGCTTTTTTCATGGTTCAGTTGCAGCCATCCTAGAGGGGTTCGCCGTCGCAGTTGTTTGATCAATCCCATCATAAGAGGCAGGGGGCAGGGGAGCAGGGGAGACAGGGGAGGCAGGGGAGACAAGGGGACAAGGGGACAAGGGGACAAGGAAAATACCCATTCCCAATTCCCAATTCCCAATGCCCAATTCATAATTCAATTACTGCCTTAACTTGCATATTGGTTAAGCTGGCAGCTTTTCGACTGGAAACTTCATCTAGTCGGATATAAACTTCTACTACTCGGTTGTCGATATTGCTGACGGGATCTGTGTTAATGACATTTTGCCGTCGCACTTGCAAACCTTTGCGATCTACGATTCCCTGCAATTCAAGGGGGAGGTAATCGCCAAATATTTGTACTTGTTGCCCTGAATGAACTTTGCCGATATCACTTTCATAGACTTCGGCTATGACATACATTTGGCTAGTTTGTCCAATGTCAGCAATGCCATCATTTGATACTAATTCGCCAGGATGGGTGTGGATCTCGAATACTTGTCCACTTTGGGGCGATCGCACTTCAGCCTGTTTTAGATTAACTTTTGCCAGATTCATGGCTGCTACAGCCCGATTGATTTCTGCTTGGGCAGCTTCTACATCTACTCCTCGTACCTCAGCGATTTCCTCAAGGGTTGCCGTGGCCTGTTTTACCTGCTGCTGGCTAGCTGATTGGGTACGATTTAACTGTGCTTGTGCTTCTTGCAAGCTTTTTTGGGCGGTTTCCAGGTTTAAACGCTTACTATCTCGTTGAGAGGCGGAAATTGCACCTTGTTGATATAGTTGCTGATAACGTTCGTCTTCTGCTTGGGCATGTTGGACTTCGGCTTGGAATCGTTCAATTGTCGCTGCTTGAGTATTAATATCACCTTGGCGTTCTGCTTCTAAGCGAGCGATCGCGGCTTTTTGGGCAGCAATTTCACCACGTTTAGCACCTGCTTGGGTACGGTTTAGGTTTGCCTGTGCTACTTTTACCTGTTCCTGCGCCTCTTTTAATTCTGCCTGTAAGCGATCGCGGCTATTCAAAATTGCAATCAATTGTCCCGCTTTTACCCAATCCCCCTCTTTTACTAACAACTTTTCTACCCGGCTTCCTTCAGCAGATACCGCAGCAGAGAGTTTTATTACCTTTCCCTGTGGTTCAATTCGCCCTAAAGCTGTTACCGTTTTTAACTGTGGTAATTGTGTTGCTGGCACTTGTGTTTCTGGATTTGCATAATTTTGCCAGCGTTTTACTATATAAAAACTTATTCCGCCAATCAATAAAGATGCAATTATACCTATAGCAACAGATGGACGCAGAATAGACTTAGGGAACGTTCTGTACCCTAGCTTTGAGTTTCGCACCATAGATTACCTCTTAACTAGTGGCGCAGAAAAAACTAAATAGATTAAGTTTTTATCCTTACTTCTGTTAGTTGTTGTTAATTTATCGATTCAAAGTTCATAAAAAATGAAAATTGTTGACAATTTATCAATCTGCTGCGATTTTCTGTATACGATAATAAATCACTCTTCAGTATTATTCCCATTTCACTTTAAGGTTGATACAAATAGCCACCAGGAGAGCAGGGTGACAGAAGTAGAGACAAATTATTTGTATCAGTCATTTCGTGAAATGGTATAAGATCCTCATGTTAATGATGAGCTAGTTTTCTTTTTTGAAAGTACTTAGGTATAGTAAACGGTTTCCCAATTACGGGTTGTAACAGTGCCAACAATCAGAGACAGATTAAGCCAAAAATAAATATTTTTTGTCATGATAAATTAATAATTTTTAATTCCTAAAAAATCTCTTTAGATTTAATATTTTTATAATTTTTTGTGATATATTTTCACTGTTAAAAGTTATTTTTATAAATTAGTTCTGTTAGCGTATCCGCAATTTTTTCAGGTGTCACAAGCTTTTATTTATATATAACACCGTGTGCAACTTTCTCTCAGACCTAACCCCCAACCCCTTCCCTTGTAGGGAAGGGGAGCAATAATCAAAGCCTATCGACCTTTCGGGGAGAGGAATGGAAGTGGGGTTTTAAGAATAAGTCGCACATCCCGTGATATAGCTTCTAAATATCTATCCACGTAATAAGGGCGCACAGCTAAGTGTACGCCCCATAAATAAATGTATTCCACTGAATTGAAATATGTGATTTAGCTGATCGAATTACTCAAAAACACGATGCCGATCGCGCAGAAAGCGAAGCCAGCAATGCTAATTTTCCAGGGTAGAGTCCGGTTTATTTCTCCCATACCCATTGCACCGCCAATTTCTCTGGCGCTCATGGCAACCACAAACAGAGTCAATGTCATACCTACTATATAGGCAATTAGTGGGAACATTCCTGCCCCGATAATAGAATCAGCAACAGTGTAACCCTGAAATAAACCAGCACTGATACCCATCAGAGCAAGTACCACAAAGTTTGGTTGATTTGGCATCATCAGCATAGTACTAAAAACGATGGTAGAAATAGCGATCGCTATTTCTATGCCTGGAAAATTTAGCTGGAATAGATGAATTACAATGCCCAAAATTGCTGCTAAGGCAAAACATCCAGCGATCGCAGCGCCACGAACAAACATAGATGACAGTAAGCCAATAGCAACAATCCCCACCAAACAATCTAAGGCAATTACTGGATCTGCCAATCCCCAGAGAAAGCCTTCCCACCAGGTAGTGATGGTATGACTATCTGGCGTTCCACTCCATGAACTCAGTAAGCTAATTAAAATTAAAGCTGCGATCGCTCCAATATGGCGATCCATTAACCTTGATGTGTAAAATTCCTGTGAAGCACGGAATTCTGATAATTTCCTTTTGAACATCAGTATATGCCAAATTAGTTTTTTCGGTAATTTATACTACCCACCTATCCCAAAAAACTAACGTGGTAATTACACTACTTTGTACTAGCTTCATGAAGTTATCCAACGCGACGGTGATTGAAAAGTATAACAGTATACGTAGGCGCTGCTATAGCCTCCTGTGCAGAAGCCATCACAGACATCGCTACCAATAATTAATTATCAATATTTGATATTAAAAATGGTATCTAATAGACAGTAAATGTAGTAAGTAAATAGAGCCAAATTTCCTTTTGTCCTGGTATTTTCCCTCAGGGAGAATGCTCACCTTTACTCAACCTAAAACTTCTCTTAATTGAACTCTATTCAAAAGAAGACTAATCTAGAAAATATCTTCATTGGAAGAGAGAATGAAACTCATCAAATTGTTACTATTTAGTATTGTTCTCATCTTCTTTGCATGGATTAGTCCACTGCACGCTAGTCCAATAGCACAATTGCCAACTCCTTCACTTCCAGTTGCCCAACGAGAAACAACATTTCTGAAAAATTCCCAGGATGTATTGACTGTTGCAACTTTTAACGTCGAGAATTTAGACCCAAAAGATCGACGTTTTGATGATATTGCCAAAATTATTCAGAGTAATTTGAACGCCCCAGATGTCATCAGTTTGATTGAAGTTCAGGATAACAACGGGCCAACCAATGATGATGTTGTGAATGCAAACGAGACTTACCAAAAACTGATTGCTGCGCTCGAAAATATCGGTAGTCCGAAATACAATTTTGTGGATATTGCACCCAGTGACGATCAAGATGGTGGAGAACCTGGAGGTAATATCCGTGTCGGTTTATTATTTCGGCCCAGTCGGATAACTCTAGCAAAACTGCCCAAAAAAGGCGGTTCATTAGATACTGTGGCTATTACTAAAGGTACAAATGGTCTTGACCTTTCACTAAACCCAGGTCGAATTGATCCTACAAATAGTGCTTTCGAGGACAGCCGTAAGCCACTCGTAGCAGAATTTATATTTAACGAGCAAAAGCTGTTTATCATTGCTAATCACTTTGTTTCTAAGCTGGGAGGTTCTCCTGGCGATGTTCAACGAGTCAAGCAAGCCGAAATCGTTAATAAATTCGTAGGGCAAATATTAGAAGTTGACCCGCAAGCAAAAGTAATCGTACTGGGTGACTTAAATGATTTACCCGATTCCTTACCTCTGAAAACTTTAAAGGGTAATATTCTTGAGAATCTGACGGATCGTTTACCTGCTAGCGATCGCTTTACTTTCAAATTTCGGGGAAAACCTCAACTTATTGATCATTTGTTGGTCAGTGAAAACCTTTCCGGTTTTGCTCAACCAAAAATTGACATTGTGCATGTCAATGTCGGCTTTAGTCAGCCTGTCAGCGACCACGATCCTGTGATTGCAGCGTTTACATTACCTACTAGCCAGTCCACCTCTGACACTATTCCTCCTGTTGTTCAACCTACTCCCACTCCCGTAAATGATTCGGCAATTATATTGCCTCAATTATCCAAAGTCGCTCTAGTTGAAGAACTTGCTAAGAAGTATACGCCTAGCAAAACTTTGAACTACGATCGCGCCAGAGACGAAATGTTTGGCATTATTGACAACCAAGCGGGTATTGTGACAGATATCTATGCCAGTTACCAAATTCGTCTAAATGGTAATGGCGATCCTAGTCAGGAAGCTGACAAATTAGGGCTGAATACTGAACACGTTTGGCCACAAAGTAAAGGGGCTGACAACGGTAATGCTCGAAGTGACCTTCACCATTTATTTCCTGCACGAGAAAATATTAATAGTGAGCGAGGAAATAAACCCTTCGACGATATAGCCGACACCAGTACTAAAAAATGGTATCGAAATGATACTGTTCAATCTACAATTCCTAGTAGAGCAATTGACGAGTTTAGCGAATCATCATCTGCTAAATTTGAGCCTAGAGAAAAAGTAAAAGGGGATATAGCTAGGGCAATTTTCTACTTTTACACTATCTATCGGAATCAGGCTGAGAAGGTAGACCGAAATTACTTTCAGAATCAGCGTCAGACTCTGTGTAAATGGAATCGCCAAGACCCACCTGATATTACTGAAATAGAACGCAGTCACGCGATCGCCAAATTTCAAGGTAATGATAATCCATTCGTGCTAGATGTCACATTAGCAGAACGGGCATACTGTAATCCCTAAAGATTTGGGTAGCACAGTTGTGCTACCCAACAAACAATAAAATATTCTTTTCGGTCAAAACTTTAATGCAGTAATTCCTCAACTTGATGCTGGCTCCACAAAGTTCTGTATAAACCCTGTTGTTGCAATAGTTCTAAGTGATTGCCTATTTGAACAATTTTTCCCTTTTCCATCACAAAAATCCTGTCAGCCGCAGCCGCCGCAGATAATTGATGGGTAATGAAAATTACTGTTTTGCGTTCAGTACCACTGGAGAGATTTTTGAGGATTTGCGTGGCTGTTTGATTATCCACACTAGAGAGAGCATCATCCAAAATTAACACTGGCGCATTGACCAGCATCGCTCTAGCTAAGGCAGTACGTTGCCGTTGACCACCAGAAAGAGTGATACCGCGTTCACCAACAAGAGTTTCATATTGCTGAGGAAAACTATTAATTTCTGATTCAATTTTGGCAAGTTTAGCAACAGATTCTATCTGCTCTTGTTCGCTAATTGGATCGCCATAGCGGATATTATTTTTGATTGTAGTGCTAAATAGAAAACTATCTTGAGGAACGTAAGCGATCGCACCTCGTAAATCTGCCAAAGCTATTTTAGTAATATCCAGCCCATCTAAAAACAATTGTCCTGATTCAATATCCAACAAGCGCGGTAAAGCATTCGCCAAAGTGGATTTTCCCGAACCAATTGCCCCAACAATGGCCACGGTTTCTCCAGGAGCAATAGTAAAATTAACGTTTTCTAAAGCTGGAGTAGTCGAACCAGGGTAACTGTAAGTGAGATTTTTCGCTGTCACTTCCCCTTTAAGTTCAGCTGCTTGTAGGTGTATGGCCTCAGCTGTGTCTTGAATTTTCGGTGTGACAGAGAGAATAGATTCCAGGCGATCTATACTAACTTCACCCCGTTGATAGGCAGTAATTGTGAATCCTAAAAGGGCTGTGGGGAAAACTAGACGCTCTACATAAATTAACAAGGCTAAAAAGTCGCCAACCTGAAGTGCCCCAGAAGACATCCGCGCTGCCCCTAGCCAGATAATTACCAGCGAACTGACATTAGCTAGCCCACCAATTAGCGGAAACAGGGTATTTCGGAGTTTTGCTAGTTCCAGGTTAGCAGTCAATAGCTGCTGATTTTTTTTGGAGAAGGCTCGACGCTCATTTGCTTCTTGGGCATAGATTTTAATTAAGGCAATGCCACTAATATCCTCCTGGATGAGTTCGCTGATTTCAGAGAGTTGCTCTTGGACTGCTGCTTGCTGTTTGCGTAAGCGATCGCTAAACAGACTCACCAACAAGAGCATAAAAGGGTAAACTGCCAGAGACGCTAGCGTCAGATCCACACTAATCGCCAGCATTACTGGCAGTGTCAGGGCGTAGGCAAACACTGTATTTGCCAAACTCAAAACGGCAAAACCCAATAAACGTTTGATATTGTCCACATCACTAGTAGCCCGATTAATTAAATCGCCAGCAGTATTACTGGCAAAATAAGCCGGCTCCAGCTTGAGCAAGTGTTCAAAAATCCGTTGTTTCAGGTCAAATTCCACCTGACGACCCACCCCAAATAGCCAAATGCGTGATGCCATCCGCATTAGCCACATCGCCGAACTGAGCAAGACAATTATTACTACATAATGTAGTATTTCGTTCCAGTTGAAAGTTGTTGAGAGTTTATCAACACCAGCACGAATCAACCAAGGGATATAAACGCCCAGTGCATTGACAGACAACAAAGCGAGAATGCCTAATGACGCTTCCCGCCAATGGGGTCGTAAGTAAGCACTGAGTTTAGCGATTCGTCGAGATTTTGCCATTAAAGCAATTTTGCAACTTTATCATCCTAGATTAACTGCTAGCCCAAGCAGGCAGCTATGTAGAGAGAATGGGGAATGGGGAATGGGGAAGGGAAAAACCGATTTGGGGACAGTGGCTAACTAATTCAACCCTTTGCCCTTTGCCCTTTGCCCTTTACCCTTTACCCTTTACCCCTTTTTTTTACTTTATTACCGTTGAACACGCAAGAACCTGTAAATTTCAACGAGATAACTTTCCCAAGTTCTTGTTGTCAATTGCAACGTTTCCGAATTTGGTACAAAGTCTTCAAGTCGTAAACCGCGTGTGCGAATATCTTGAGGATTTCCTTGTAATAAATAGGGAGGCACTCTCAGATTATAAGAAATAATGCTATCTCCCTTTACATCTGAGATGTTTGCTGTGGTGTTTGGTTGCCCTAATGCCACCAGTATCCCAGATGTTGGTGCAGCAGATGCTACAGATGTGTCACCTGTCATTGCTAGAGGTGCGCGATAGAGGAAATAGGCGACTGCTGGTGTACTTGCCAACAGCAAAATCGTCAGTGCCCAACCTATCAAGTATCCTCCTGGTTTTTCGATTCCACCTCCTTTAATTTTTTGAGCAGCTAAAATCATCAGTAAAACAGAGGCCCCCAGAGGCTTGAGTGGAAAAGATAGCATTCTCCACAAAGATGCCACAGCTGGTTCACTGGGGTTAAGAAATGAAAGGGCTACGATTACCAAGATAACGACTAAGATTAATCGCCCTACAAAAGTTCCAGAGGGATAAAATCGCTGGAACAAAGAATATACGATAGTGCCAATCAGCAGCCACAGCAGTACCCGGCTTAGCAATAGAAACATAGATTAACTCTCAAATTTTCTGGTGCGGTGAGCCAGTGTGGTGGTAAGACAGTCCACTTGACTAGAGGTTTTTATGCCCCAGGAGGAACTGTCCTGCATGGTTTCCCTGTATAAAACAACTAGTGACTTCTTAGCCGCAACGCTAGAAGCGTCACCCATAAGGGTCAACCTAGAGGTTTCGGGAAATGGATTTATTTTATTGTCAAATTGTAATCGTACTGTTTGACTTAAAATACTTCAAACCTCACACCCAAAGACTACCGTCGTAGTGATTTTAGTTCAAATTTTTAACACTGCGTCTATTATTTATAATTTTCCAGAAGAGTAATGTGGCACCGGTAAACTAAATTAATTGAGTAATCCACTTAAAAGGAAAAACTATGTCGTCTGGAAAACCTACCATTTTGGTAACAGGGGGAGCTGGATACATTGGTTCTCATACGGTGCTAGCTTTGAAGCAAGCGGGTTATAACGTTGTCATCCTTGATAATCTGGTCTATGGGCATCGTGACCTGGTAGAAAAGATTTTACAGGTAGAACTGGTAGTAGGGGATACAGGCGATCGCGCCTTACTAGATCACCTATTTAAAACCCGCGATATTGCTGCTGTGATGCACTTTTCTGCCTACGCCTACGTAGGAGAATCAGTGACTGACCCGGCTAAATACTACCGCAATAACGTTGTTGGTACTTTGACCCTGTTAGAGGCGATGCTGACAGCATCTGTAAAGAAATTTGTCTTTTCTTCTACCTGTGCTACCTACGGCGTGCCAGAATTTGTACCGATTCCAGAAAACCATCCTCAAAATCCGATTAATCCTTATGGCACTACAAAGCTAATGGTAGAGCGGATTCTTTCTGATTTTGATATTGCTTACGGTTTTCAATCAGTGCGTTTCCGCTATTTTAATGCTGCTGGTGCTAATCCCAATGGCTTACTCGGCGAGGATCACAACCCAGAAACCCATTTGATTCCCTTGGTGCTGATGACAGCTTTAGGCAAACGAGAGTCTATCTCAATTTTCGGCACCGATTACCCCACACCAGATGGTACTTGTATTCGTGATTATATTCATGTTAATGACTTAGCAGATGCCCATATTTTGGGATTGGAATATTTATTAAAAGGTGGCGATAGCGAAGTTTTCAATTTGGGCAATGGTAGCGGCTTCTCTGTCAGAGAAGTAATTGCAGCCGCCGAACAAGTGACAGGAACTTCGATACCAGTAGAAGAGCGCGATCGCCGTCCCGGAGATCCCCCAATTCTCATTGGCACTAGCGAGAAAGCCAGAACAATCTTAGGCTGGCAACCTCAGTACCCATCCATCGAAGATATTGTCTCTCATGCGTGGCAGTGGCATCAAAAGCGACATTTGTAAAAGAAGAATTCAGAATAAATTAGTGGGGGAATTGCTGCCCCCACCATTTGTATTAAGTAATCAGATTACAAAGAAGGCAGGCTGAAAGGGTAGATACGAAAAGCACTTACACAAAGAATCGCTTAAAATTAAGGCGTAAAAGCGATCGCACAAATTGGCGGTATGAAGTACCTCAATATTCAAGATACAGATAGTACCCTCACAGCGCTACTGTATGAGGTGACAGCAACTCAAACCGAAGTTGTAGTTACTCGTGATGGCATTCCAGTTGCTCGCATTGTGCCTTGGCAAGCAAAACAAACTTCTACTCATCACTACCCATTGCGGGGGCTGCCGATTGTGATTGCAGAAGATTTTGACGAATCTATGCCGGAACTTTGGGAAGCCTTGGGCGAATGATTTTGTTAGATACTCATGTTTGGCTCTGGTTACTCCATAATCCAAGTCAGTTATCGAGTCAGGCCCAAGCCGCAATTGATTCAGAAGAACCACAAAGTGGCTTGCTCGTCTCTACTATTTCAGTATGGGAAATTGCAATCAAATTCAGCATTGGAAAACTAACCTTACCGTTACCAATCGATGAATGGTATTCCTTAGCGCGAACGCACTCAGGTATTGTTTATCGAGTCTTTGAATCCTCTAGATGCGATCGCCAGTACACAACTGCCGGACAATTTTCATAAAGATCCAGCAGACAGAATTATAGTTGCGATCGCTAGACGATATGGAATTCCTCTGGTAACTTGCGATGCGAAGATTCTGAATTACCCTCATGTACAAACGATCTGGTGAACTGACTTCACACAAAGGGAGACACAAAGAAAAATGTCTCCCTACTGCCTACTCCCCACTCCCTCCTCTCATGTTTCGCAGTACAACAACTAAGATGCCGATAAATCCGAAGATTGGCAGTGCGATCGCCCAAATTGGTAATTTCTGAGATTCACCCTCTACTAAATCACCATTGACATCTTGCTGAATTTGTGTGTTTTGTGTAGAACCGCCTGCTACAGTAACTTCAAATTTGAACTTAAAAGGTTTGAATCTTGCCCCAGAGACTGGTTTACCATTTAGTTGCAACTCATAAATACCTGGTTTGGGAAAGGTAATTTCTGTACCTGGAATACCTTGATAACGTTCGGCTGCTACAGCTTCTAACCGTGGTTCCAGCAGTGCAGGCTCTCCGGTTGCATAAGGTTCAGCATAAACAGCCAACCGACAATTACACTGTGACAGGGGAATAACCCTTCCGCCTCTGCGGGTAAGCGCAAACCAGACTTGGGAGGGTTCTCCAGCCCGAGGATTATCATTTGGCTCAATGTGGAGGGTGCCACCAACATCTCCAGAAACTTCCACCTTATGAGCAGATGCAGGGTAAGGATTAGTTATTGATATAACTAATAAACTCAGGAATAATAAATACTTTATTGTTCCTTGACTCTTCCAAGAAATGGCTTTGAGTAGTTGATGCCTCTGTTTTTGACTCGTTGGGATTGAGCCAGAGAACAAGGATAATTTACCGCGATTTTGTTGGGGGGACATAAAACTTTTCTACGGCTAACTTTGACCAAAAAAAACGCGAACGCACTAGTAAGACACTGAGGGTAATAATTCCCATCAGTACTGCCGCTAAGTTATTTCCCCAAGTTGATTGCAAAGAACCCAGATAATGGGAACCAATCAACACAGCATGAATAGCACTCAAGAGCAAGGCTGGCACACCCAATAGATGAATCTGTCGCCAACGCTTGCCCAAAGATTTCTGCAACGATTCCCAACTCGTTAAAGCGGCGGGGGACATTAATATTAATGCTACAGCACCCGCAGCCATACCCCACTGGAATTCTGGCGGCATAAAAGAAAAGGCGGCAAAATTCCATTGCAATGAGTGTTCTATCATGTGGAAGGTGTGAACCACAGAAAGCACAAAAGATCCCACCCCCAAGGCGCGGCGATAACGCAATGGTGAAGCCCACAACCCACTAATAGGACGCGCAATTAACGCCAATATTAAGCAGAATAAAGCGGCGTGTCCGGTGTAATCTACCATTGTGTCACCAGTCCGTAACAAGGTAATGATGCCAATGATGAGTGTCACCCAACCGCCTAATCGAAATAACTGACTGCGCTTGTCTTTACTTACCAGCGACGTGGAGATGCCTACACCTAGCATAGTCGGCAGGGTTCCCAATCCAAAAGCCAGCATGGTTGCCCCACCCATCCATAAATTGCCAGTTTCAACGGCTTTGATTTGGGCAGCATACAGGAAACCACAGGGCATTAAACCCCAAGTCATCCCCAAAAGTATTGGTGTCCACCATTTGGTTTTAAAGGAAAGCTTAACCATTCCTGTGCTGAGGCGATCGTGTAGCCTACCTTGTAATAGGGGATGTAACACAGGAATACGCGGGAGCAAATCGGGTTTTACTTGTCCTAAGCCAAACCAAATCAGCATCACACCAGTCAAAATTGCCATCCAGTGCCGAAAGTCGCTGCCAATACCCGCTAGCTGTCCACTTTGCAGCAATACCGAACCTAACGCCCCAATGCCAGCACCGACTAGAGCATAGCTCAACATCCGCCCCAGGTTTAGCAAAAGATGAAATTTTAATTGTTGTCGCCAAGTATTCGGCTTTTCTAAGGGTGATGTCCCTTTCGGCTGATGAGACAGGGAAAATGCCACTGTTAAAGGGCCACACATCCCAAAACAGTGCCCAAAACTCCCCAGGAACCCCAGGATTGAGATCAGCAACAAATCTACCATAAAAAAAGTCCTGAGTTCTGAGTCATGAGTTCTGAGTGCCAGTATAAAGATTTTGAATAAGTAATAAGAAATTCTTTTTCTTCTTTACTTAGTACTCAGCACTCCTCTAGTGCGGCACTTTACATAAAGTTGCGATCGCTGTCAAAAGACAAACTGTCAAACTTGATATTTACTTTAGGGAATTAGTTCTTTTGTACTGGTATAAGATATAAAGGTATTAATCATAAGTAAATACCTGCGTCTAATTGATAATCGTCGAATGGCTACAATTTTTTTCTCTTATTCACATCGGGATGAAACCCTGCGCGATGAGTTGGAAATTCATCTTGCTATGCTAAAAAAGCAAGGCTTCATTGAGACGTGGCATGATCGCCGAATAACTCCTGGTGATGAATTCGATAAGGCAATAAGCAAAAACTTGGAAGAAGCAGACATCATTATTTTATTAGTCAGTTCAGATTTTCTAGCTTCCAATTACTGTTATGACATTGAAATGCAACGTGCGATGGAAAAGCATGAGCAAGGAGAATCCCACATTATACCAGTCATCCTGCGTCCATGCGATTGGCGCAGTGCCCCATTTGGCAAGCTCTTGGTCATGCCAACTGATGGCAGGCCTATCACAAAATTCCCCGATAAAGACGATGCTTTTCTTGAAGTAGTCAACGCTATCAAACGGACAATTACTCGCTTACAACTCCGTCAGGATTCCACGCCACCAAGCATAAGTTACGGTTCTGCTGTCAAACCACAAATTTTGGATATACCAAGATCGAGCAATCTCCGTATTCGCAAAACATTCTTGGATCGAGAGAGGGATCAATTTGTAGAGGAATCATTTGAATACATAGCCAACTTTTTTGAGAATTCACTTGCTGAACTATCCAACCGAAATCCAGAAGTAGATACGCATTTCAAGCGTATAGATGCAAATCACTTTTCGGCTATTGTCTACATTAGGGGAAAGAAAGCTACTGAATGTCGAATTTGGACAGGAGGAAGTAGCCGTCTTTTTAGAAGCGACATTGCATATTCCTCAAATGCTTCAGGAAGTGATAATAGTATTAATGAATCCATATCTATAGTTGATGATGGATATGCTCTTTTTCTGCAACCTTTGGGAATGGCTTTCTTTACAAGCCAACAGAATGTGAAGAAATTATTGTCTCAACAAGGAGCCGCTGAGTATTTTTGGGATATCTTGCTAAGACCATTGCAACAAGGCTCAACATGAGCGTTCTGTCATAAGGATCAATCTGTAAAGTAAAAGAGACCTCTTGCACAAATAATTTATAGTATAATTAACAACTGATTAACCAAAAGCTAACTGAGGATTACCGTCAATATTTGTATTTTCTAACTTCTAACCACCATTTTTGAGTTTATCATGCAAACCTTGAGACTTAGTAAGATCAAAAACAAATTGATACCATCTTTTCAAAGTCTAAAATTTAGACGTAGTAAGAATGGGGTACTTTTAGTTACGAAACATTCTGGTAATGCTCAAACGACACCTTACAAGTCTGAATTTGAAAAGGCTATGGAAGCTTATGAAAAAGTAAGCAGTAAGTATAGGAATGCACTTCGTGAGCTAGCTCAGTGAATGAGATTTTTTGGTTGAGTGAGGCAGTCATTAAAGCTATGCACGAAGAACAACTAGCAGAACACGGTGGACTTCCGGGTATAAGAGATAGAAATCTGCTTTTAGCTAGTTTAGATAGACCTAAAAATTTATTTGCTTATGGTGAACCTACACCAACTGTTTTTGAGTTAGCTGCTGCTTATGCTTTTGCATTTGTAAAAAATCATGCATTTATAGATGGTAATAAAAGGGTGGCTTTCGTTTCGATGGCTACCTTTCTGATATTGAATGGGTATTCTTTAGAAGTCCCAGAAAAAGAAGTTGTATTAATGATAAAAAGACTTTCAACTGATCAAGAGACTCAAGAATCGATAGCAGATTGGATTAAAGGAAATTGTATTAAAATAGATAATTAAGCTGATTGCGAAGGCACTTTGCAGGTTTATCTAATAAATTTAGAAAACCAAAATATTAAACCCTTCCTAGCAATCCTGGAAAGTTATAGCTGGGGATTTGCGCTACCCTAAGTCTGGAAGCCAAGGATAAATCACATGAGAAAATGGATTTGGCTGATGCTGTTGATGCTGATGGCAGTTGCTGTGGTGGGTAGCAGAGGTAGTACGCTTTTTGAACAGCGTTCCTCACCAAGAATTGTTGAAAGCATTCCTTTGGAAACGCCGCAACCACAACTAGAGTTAAAAAAAGTTGATGATACCCTACAAGTGTCTGCTGATAAGCTATTAAACCATATCCAAAAGTTAAATTTTCAGCGTTACACGACAAAAGAGCGATCGCTTACTCGCACTTACATCACAACTGAACTGAAAAAATTCGGCTGGAAGCCCAAATTGGAAAAGTTCTCTGAGGGTGTAAATATTTTTGCTGAACGAATAGGAACCAACAAAGCCGCTAAAGCAATTCTCGTCGCAGCGCATTACGATACTGTCGCTTTATCCCCCGGTGCTGATGATAACGCTAGTGGTGTAGCTGTAGTGCTAGAAGTCGCGCGTTTGCTTGGTTCTCACCCCACACCACGGACATTACAACTAGCTTTTTTTGACCAAGAGGAAGCAGGACTTTTGGGTAGTCAGGCTTTTGTGAGCCAGACAGCACGCTTGCAAAATTTAGACGGAGCGATCGTTATGGATATGGTTGGTTATGCTTGTTACACTGTTGGGTGTCAGAAATACCCGGCGGGTTTGCCCGTTACCCCACCTAGTGACAAGGGCGACTTTTTGGCAGTGGTTGGTGATACAGAACATTTGCCTTTGCTGAATGCCTTTCCAAGCTCACAGATTCTCCCCTCAAGCGCCCAGAATAAACAGGAATCAAATCTGCCACCAGTCCTCATACTACCAATTCCTTTTAAAGGTTTACTGACACCAGACACTTTACGTAGCGATCATGCACCATTTTGGTATCAGGGTGTGGGTGCTGTGCTGGTGACAGATACAGCCAATTTACGGACTCCGCACTATCATCAACCTAGCGATGTTCCAGCGACTATCGAGCGATCGTTTTTTACAGGAGCAGCGCAGATTGTGGTCAATGCTACTAGTAACTTGTTAAATAAGAATGAGGTTTTGCAAACTCAACCACCAAGCTGAGTGAATAATTCCTAATTAAATAGGACTTACGCAACAGTACAGGCATTAGGGGCAATAAACTACTTTTCGTCTAAAATCGGGGTTTTGACTATTCTTTGCGTAAGTTCGATTAAAGCACAAATCACTGAACCTCTTGCAAAAGTAACTTTTGCAAGAGGTGGGAAAAGGGTAAAGGTTTTTTCTTATTCCTTTTCCCTTTTCCCCTTCCCCTTTCCCCACTTCTGAAAGAAGTCTACTAATTAGGCGTAGCGGTAGTAGTATTTGGTTCAGGTAAAGTTAACGTCCAGTTCTGTTTATCATTGATTTGGAAGTACAAACCTTGGAAAATGAGCCGCAAAGCCGTTCGAGTTCTAACAAACTTCTGCACCAAATAAGTTCCTGGTTCAGCAAAGATACCATTAAATTTTTTTTTATAACCAAATTGTTTTGAACAGTAACTACCGGCTCCTTGGACTGTTACTACAAAAAATGGAGCTTGTTTGTATTCATTAGGAATCATAAAGATTCCATATACATGGTGACGACCACGCCACGGCTGAACAATAACCTTAGTAGCATTTACTTGAAATTTTTTAGTTTTTGATACTAAAAGATCCCCGAAATTACAATCAGAATCATTCACAGGCCACCACAGTGTAATAATACTCACGGAGAGTAACAAAATTAAAATATAGCGGAGTCTGCGACGCATAAAACCAAGAAAAATTGTTGATGCGGCTAGTAGAATTTAATGAGTAATGATAGTGCAGCTACAGCAGTAAGACTATCGACCTGCAACACCTCTGCAACACCTTCTAAAAGGCAAAGACAAAACATTAAGCGGCCGTTTAAAATGTGCTGTCAAAAAAATTGCAGTTACTCAATTTTGAGCCTTAGTTTCTAGATGATCA
Source organism: Nostoc sp. ATCC 53789 (assembly GCF_009873495.1). Classification (GTDB taxonomy): domain Bacteria; phylum Cyanobacteriota; class Cyanobacteriia; order Cyanobacteriales; family Nostocaceae; genus Nostoc; species Nostoc muscorum_A. The sequence goes on from NZ_CP046703.1 coordinate 4,740,684, forward strand.
CATACATAAATCTAGTTGCTCTGGATAAATGATTTTTGATTGTTGCTAACAAAATTTTGACATTGCTGAAACTGAGAGAATTTTGTATTTAATAATTCAAAATCCAAAATCTAAAATTTGATGAGGATATCAGCCGACAAAAAGTGCAAATTGGAGATGCGATTGCTTCGCCTGTTCTAGAGTTTCCTTACAGTATTAAACCTAGCGGAGAAACAATCAGACTTTTGTGGCTATTAACACTGATTCATGCTCAAATTTTTAGCTGTGATGAATTCTACAATTCGTTACTTTTGATGAGCTTTGATTGCTTTGAGCAGATTGGGGCGATTCCTATCGAGTTCAGGAAAAAATCTGCTTTGATTTCTGGGCGATTAAAGGGGTAGTCAAATACACAAATATTCGTTATATTCCCCTAAGTAACAGTTGGTATAAATATTTATGGGAAGACGTTGGAGAAGTCTTAAGACAGTTGCAGGTTTCTTTAGTGCAATTGTACTTACACAGTTTGGGGTAAATACTTCGGCTATTGCGGCTGACACTGTTGTTGTGCGTTTGGGTGTATTTACAGAATCGATATCCCTGACTGAGTTGCAAAACGCTGCCAAAACAGGGGAATTGCCTGGGAGCTTGCAGTCTTACACTAAAGGATTATCTGAACAACAACGCCGCTTCCTATTAGGGGCACTAGGTATGAATATACCGATGAACGTTGTCACCATTAATAAGTTGCTTAATACTCAGATTGGCACAACTATTCTCAATGACTTCGCTACAGCTTTAGCTCGAAAGGACAATGCTGGGGTACAAGCACTGAGAGGAGGATTGGTATTAGGCTCTACTGCGCCACAAGGTCTGTCTATATTGAGTTTTATCGCTGCTTATCCGAGTAAACGCTTAGAAATTGATTTACCAAAAGCTTTTATAGTTGCAGGGAGTTTGAATACAGCTTTTTGGCGCACGCAGCAATTTATGCTAGCCATTGCTCCCCGACTCGACTCGACAACACCGCAGATTGCTTTCCCTTTTGATCCCAGCCAACCTGGAACGGCTCAAGTAAAAATACTCAACTTAAGCCTGAATGACCAAAAGCGCAAACGCAAAATTCCAGTTGATATTTACTGGTCAAATGATGCAACTGCCAATAAACCCTTAATTGTCTTCTCTCACGGCTTAGGATCAGTCCGCACGGACTTGCGTTACCTGGCAGAACATTTAGCATCACACGGTTATGTAGTAGCTGCTTTAGAACATCCTGGTAGTAATGAGGATAATATTAATTCTGCATTACAGGGCAAAACCAGACCTGTGAAGCCTCAAGAGTTTTTAAATCGCCCTCAAGATGTTAGTTTTGTTCTCGACGAATTAGAAAAGCTAAACCAAACAGCTAATCATCCCCTACAAGGGAAACTTGCGACCATGAACGCGATGGTTGTTGGTTATTCTTTTGGTGGTGGTACAGCTTTAGCACTTGCGGGAGGCGAGTTACAACTAGAACGGCTCAAACAACGCTGCAAAAAGAACTTGGCTATCTTAAGTCTAGGAGAAGCTATGCAGTGCATCGCCCAAGAACTGCCAGAAAATACCTATCAATTACGGGATACGAGAATAAAACAAGCGATCGCTCTCAATCCTACAACTTCTCTGATTTATGGCGAAACTGGGTTAACTAAGGTGCAAATTCCGACTCTAGTGTTAGCAGGTTCCGCAGATAAAACCACCCCAGCTTTAACTGAACAGATTGTGGGATTTGACAAAATTCCATCCCCCAAATGGCTAGTTGGTATAGTTGGGGGTACTCATCTGAGTGTAAAAGACCCCAGTAAGACTATGGATCAGATCGGACAACCAAATACACCCATTAGTGGCGGTGAAGTTGTAGGCGAACAAGCAGCAGATATTCGCAAGTACCTTAAAGCTATAACTTTAGCGTTTGCTGCACAGATGACCCCAGAAGCTAAAAACTACGCCGTGTTTCTGACACCAGATTATGCTCAGTTTGCTTCGACTAAAGCATTTCCATTTCGCCTAATTACGCAGATTCCTTCTGATGCTATGGCAGTGGTGAAAGAATTTGCTGATAAATAAGGAACTGGCAATTAAACCAATATTTAATTCTGTAAGGGAGCTAGTTACTACAACCTTGACTCCCAAAGTTGTAGTAACTGGCCTTGTCTTACTCTTTAATCTCTCGCAGTTAATTATACAAATTCTCTGTAGATTTGTACTGAAGAATTCTTCAATGCTCTCTTCCTTTGCGTCCTTCTCTGGGAGATGCAGCGCGTTGGCACAAGCCTCTCATAGAAATGTTCATTTAAATTAAGCCCATCTTCATGAAGAATAGCAGGACTTCCGCATTGACAGGAAAGACCAAATATAGATCAATACGCTTCAGCTATTGTCAAAAAGCATAAACTGTGTTAAAGCGATTCATGTAGATACAAAGCAGCTGCTCTATGAGTTCTCCAATCGAGTACCTAAAGGATATTGCCCTTACAGCATAGGTGTATTTACCATCAGAAAATGATTAATAAAAATCTGAAATGACATATTTCAGTTGATACAGAATATGATTATTGTGTACAGTACGTAAGTAATAAATAAGTATAATAAGCAACAATTATGATGCCTTCTCTTAGCGAAGACACCCAGGAGGAACTTCAAAAACAAGTATTTAGACAAAAACTCTGTTTGTATAAAAAATATCAACCCGATGCTAGGCTGTTAAGTAAAAACTAAACCTTTACAGTAAAAATAACTATTTGGATATAAACTTTATAATATCTTTGTTGAAAATCATGGAAGCTTAAGAGTGTAAAAAAGTAAGATCATCTACTGGATAATATATGATGTATGTCTTTTAGCTCCAATACTAAAAAAGCAATAAGCACAACTTGCTTTGTGTGAAAATATCTTTGTGTATTGATTGGTGTAAATTTTTTTGATTCACAAAAATGCTTTAGCATTTTTATTGGCTACAAACTATAGATAAACCAAAAATAAAAAAGTCAAGGCTTGTTTTGTTTATTTAGAGAATAGTTAGTTTTAGGCACATAATTTGGATTCAGATTTCAACAATTCTTCTATTTCACCTAAGCTGATGCAACTATATACAATTCTTGAAATCGAACAACTCCAGGAATACGAAGACCGTCCTTACTTACTTGAAACTATAGAGTGGGTGAAAAGTTTTTTAGCAAGACCTCATCCTAACTTAGGAAGACCCGGCGCAGTTTGCCCTTTTGTACCTTACTCTCTCAAGTCAAACAGTATTCGTCTAGCAGTTATTCGTACCAAATATTTGTATCCAGAACAACTAGAAGAGATTGTTGGACGCTATAAAGATATCTTTTTGAAAATGAAAGTTAAAGAGCAGGAGTTAGAAATAAACAAAGCTTTTTTACTTATTTTTCCTGATGTCCATATAGAGGACGCTTGTAAATTAATAGATAGTGTCCAACAAAAACTTAAACCTTTGTTTGTTGAGTCAGGACTAATGATAGGAGAATTTCATAAACGTAATGAAACTCCCGGTATGCACAATCCAGACTTTCGTCCACTTCGTAGCCCTATACCCTTATTGGCTATACGGTTTATGGTTGAAGCTGACCTCCCCTTTCTTCTGAGTCCGGCTGATCCACGCTTACGTATTAGGTATTTGGAAGCTTATCTAAAGTGTTTTGATCGTAAATTTACGGATGAGACAAAGTTTAGAAATGCTCATCAAGCATTGGCTTTAGCCAAAGAGCAACTTAAACAAGAAAATTTGGTGCATTAGTCAAAATTCAGAATTATGAATACTCTACCCATGAAGGGATAGAGATTTATAAATGAGAGGTGTGTTGCACTGTTGCTAACACACCCTATTGGCATATCAAGGCTAAAATGTTGCAAAAAAATTGTAGGTTGGGGAGCCACTTGCGCGGGTTTCCCGCGTTGTAGCAAGTGGCGTTGGAGGCTTTGCCAAAGCCAACTGATATTATATGTTGGGTTGCGCTCCGCTTCACCCAACCTACGTTTAATGCTTCAAATCCTTCACCGACCTGTTTTGTTCCATCATCAGTAACTATTCCGTAAATAATTTTCTCATACCATTTCTGTGAGGCTGCGCCAAACCCTTTTAACTTCTTTCTTTCTTTCTTTCTTTGTGTCCTTCTCTGACGAGACGCTGCGCGAATGCGTCCTTTGCGGTTCGTTTCTCTTTCTTCTGTCTTGTACTTAAATATGGTTTAGCGCATCTTCATACAGAATTGGTATCATCTGAGAATTTCTCTGTATAGTCTACTTGCTAAAATGTATCCATGCGTTTAGGGCGCACTAACCCATGCTGTTGTGCTTGTGAATGGTTCAGGATTTGCAGCAATTGGTACATGAAGCGATCGCAGTTCAGCTTGAATTTAGTAAACAAAAATATTCCCGAACCTATACCCCACAAAAAAGAATTAATTATCTCAAAGCCTTATCTAATCAATACTTGGGTTATTGAGTACATGATTAAGACATATTAATAGATGCGCTATTTCAGATGAGATATTCATGTATGCAGTATTTATTTAAAGTTAACTGAAAAGCGCATAATAAACTGCTTGCTTGGCAATGCCTACCTGACTCTGGCTATTTTTAATTCTTCTATTTACGTGTTCTGATAATGCAGTTGAGAGACGGGGACAAAAATCATATTATGAACAAAACATTTGCAACCATTGATGGAAATGAAGCTGTCGCCCGTGTTGCTTACAAACTAAATGAAGTGATTGCCATTTATCCAATTACCCCCTCTTCAGCAATGGGTGAATGGGCAGATGCTTGGTCAGCAGAAGGTCGTCCCAACCTCTGGGGTACTATTCCCAGTGTCGTGCAGATGCAAAGTGAAGGGGGAGCGGCTGGTGCTGTGCATGGGGCATTGCAAACAGGTTCCCTGAGTACTACCTTCACGGCATCTCAGGGATTATTGTTGATGATACCCAACTTCTACAAAATTGCTGGTGAGTTGACTAGCGCCGTGGTTCACGTTGCCGCCCGTTCCTTGGCTACCCACGCTTTATCAATTTTTGGCGATCATAGTGATGTGATGGCGGCTCGTGCTACTGGTTTTGCATTACTGTGTTCTGCTTCGGTGCAGGAAAGTCAAGATTTTGCTCTCATCGCTCATGCTGCAACCCTAGAGGCACGAGTCTCGTTTATGCACTTCTTTGACGGCTTCCGTACTTCCCATGAAGTGCAGAAAGTTAAACTGCTTGCAGATAATGATTTGCGATCGCTCATCCACGATCATCTCATACTCGCCCACCGCAGTCGTGCCCTCACCCCAGATCGTCCAGTCTTGCGAGGGACTGCCCAAAACCCTGATGTCTATTTCCAAGGACGTGAAGGCGCTAACCCTTACTACAACGCCTGTCCAGAAATTGTCCAGCGCATCATGGATCAATTTGGAGAACGCACGGGGAGGCATTACCAAATCTATGAATATTACGGGGCCAATGATGCCGAACGGGTCATTGTTCTCATGGGTTCAGGCTGTGAAACCGTCCATGAAACAGTAGATTACCTTAATGCCCGTGGGGAAAAACTTGGTGTTGTGAAAGTGCGACTTTACCGTCCCTTTGATGTCCAAAGGTTTGTTGCAGCATTGCCAAATAGCGTAAAAGCGATCGCAGTTCTCGACCGCACTAAAGAAGCAGGAAGCGCCGGAGAACCTTTGTATTTGGATGTTGTGGCTGCTATCCATGAGGCGTGGGGGGATGAGAGCAGGGGAGCAGGGGAGCAGGGGAGCAGAGGGGAAGTTTTAGTAAGTCTTTCCCCTCTGCCCCTTTGCCCCTCTGCCCCTCTGCCTAAAGTTATTGGTGGTCGTTATGGTCTTTCTTCTAAGGAATTTACGCCGGCGATGGTGAAGGGGATTTTTGACAACCTTGCCGAAGCTAAACCGAAGAATCATTTTACGATTGGGATTAATGACGATGTTACTTATACTTCTCTAAACTTTGACCCTAACTTCTCTACAGAATCGGATAATGTTGTTCGGGCAATGTTCTATGGGTTGGGTTCAGATGGGACAGTTGGGGCTAACAAAAACTCTATCAAGATTATTGGTGAAGAAACCGATAATTACGCCCAAGGCTACTTTGTCTTTGATTCTAAGAAATCTGGCTCAATGACAGTTTCGCATCTACGTTTTGGCAAAGAGCCAATTCGCTCCACCTACTTGATTGACCAAGCCAACTTTATTGGTTGTCATCATTGGGGATTTCTAGAACGCATAGATATTTTGAAAGCTGCTATTCCTGGGGCGATTTTGCTGCTTAACAGTCCATACAATGCAGATAAGGTCTGGGAGAATTTGCCACTGAAGGTACAGCAGCAAATTATCGATAAGCATTTGAAGTTATACGTAATCAATGCTAGTCAGGTTGCCCGTGAAAGTGGGATGGGTGGCAGAATTAACACCATTATGCAGGTCTGTTTCTTTGCCTTAGCTGGGGTTTTGCCGCAAGAAGAAGCGATCGCTAAAATCAAACAAGCGATTGACAAGACTTATGGTAAAAAAGGCCCAGAAGTTGTCCGCATGAACTTGCAAGCTGTAGACAACACTTTAGATAACTTGCATAAAGTAGATGTCCCACAGACAATCAAAAATCAACAATCAACAATTAACAACCCAAGATTGCTGGACTCTGCTCCCGAATTTGTTCGGGAAGTTCTAGGCAAAATCATGGTGTGGGAAGGTGATGATTTACCTGTTAGCACACTACCTGTTGATGGCACATTCCCTGTAGGTACTGCCAAGTGGGAAAAACGTAATGTTGCCGAAGAAATACCTGTGTGGGAGCCGGATGTCTGCGTTCAGTGTGGTAAGTGCGTCATGGTTTGTCCCCACAGTGCTATCCGCGCCAAAGCTTATCAAGCTGATGAGTTAGTCAATGCGCCAGAAACCTTTAAGTCAACTGGTGCAAAAGATAAAGACTTTGCCAATCAAAAATTTACCATTCAGGTAGCCCCAGAAGATTGTACAGGATGTACTATTTGTGTAAATATTTGCCCTGCTAAAGATAAATCTGAGCCATTGCGGAAAGCGATTAACATGGCGCAGCAGTTGCCTTTACAAGAGCAAGAGCGGAAAAACTGGGATTTCTTCTTGAGTTTGCCAAATCCTGACAGGCGATCGCTAAAATTAAACCAGATTCGCCAACAACAACTGCAAGAACCTTTATTTGAATTCTCTGGTGCTTGTGCAGGTTGTGGTGAAACACCTTATTTAAAATTATTAACACAATTGTTTGGCGATCGCGCCGTCATCGCCAATGCAACAGGTTGTTCTTCAATTTATGGTGGGAATCTCCCCACAACTCCTTGGACAACCAACGCCCAAGGACGCGGCCCCGCGTGGTCAAATAATCTATTTGAAGATAACGCCGAATTCGGTTTCGGCTTCCGTCTCTCTCTCGACAAACAAGCTGAGTTTGCGGCGGAATTGTTGCAACAATTGGGGAGTGAAATAGATGAAAACCTTGTCTATTCCATCCTGAAAGCTGAACAAAAATCTGAGGCTGACATTTGGGAACAGCGCGAAAGAATAGAACTGTTGCAGGAGAAGTTAGATGAAATCGTAACTTTCGACCCCAATTTCAAATCCAAAATCCAAAATCTCAAATCCCTTGCAGATTATTTAGTGAGAAAAAGCGTTTGGATTGTTGGCGGTGACGGCTGGGCTTATGACATTGACTTTGGCGGTATAGATCATGTAATTGCCAGTGGTCGCAATGTCAACATCCTAGTAATGGATACAGAAGTGTATTCTAATACAGGCGGTCAATCTTCTAAAGCTACGCCACGAGCCGCAGTTGCTAAATATGCAGCCAGTGGCAAGCCAGGAGGGAAGAAAGACTTAGGGATGATTGCCATGACCTACGGAAATGTCTACGTAGCGAGTGTAGCCCTTGGTGCTAGAGATGAACATACTCTCAAAGCATTTTTGGAAGCAGAAGCTTATGATGGGCCATCAATAATTATTGCTTACAGCCATTGCATCGCCCACGGCATTAACATGACTACCGGGATGAATCACCAAAAAACTCTGGTAGAATCAGGTCGTTGGTTGCTGTATCGGCATAATCCAGAGTTGCTTAAACAGGGTAAAAATCCTTTGCAATTGGATATGCGATCGCCTACGCAATCTGTAGAACATTCTATGTATCAAGAAAATCGCTTCAAAATGCTCACTAAGAGTAAACCAGACGTAGCCAAGCACTTGTTAGAACAAGCGCAAGCTGAGGTAGATGCACGTTGGCAGATGTATCAATATTTGGCAAAGCGTGATATTCCCACAGCATAAGAGGCAAGGGGCAGGGGAGCAGGGGGCAGGGGGACAAGAGGTGAGAACTTGAAAAAAGTCTTTCCCCTTGTCCCCAATTCTCCTTGTCCCCAAGTCCTCTTCCCCATTCCCAATACCCAATGCCCAATGTTTACGACGGGCAACTTTACGCACTCACCAGAAAGTATCGATCAATTTCTGCCGTGAGTATTTCAAAGTCCACAGGCTTGGTCAAGTGGCATTTAAAACCAGATTTAAGCGCAAGTTCCTTATCCTCCTGGCCACTGTAACCGGTGAGCGCAATCAGAATTGAGCGACTAAATTTAGAGTCTTTACTCAGTTCCTGTGCAACGGCGAATCCATCCATTTCGGGAAGCCCGATGTCACAAATAATCACATGAGGCTCCAACTCTTTTGCAGTTTGTACACCTGAAATTCCATTCTTGGCAATGGAAACTTCATGCCCGAAATGCTCAAGTACTGCTTTTAATGTTGTAGCAGAATCGTCATTATCTTCAATCACTAAAATCTTCAACGATTTTTTAGCCGCGTCTATAGTCTCCAGGTTGTTGTCCAAGATTTTAATCTCTTCGCATACAGGGAGAGTAACTTTGAATTCTGCCCCCAAATTGATCCCTCTACTTGAGGCTTCAACATTTCCACCATGAAGTTCGACAAGACTTTTGACTACCGAGAGTCCTAAACCTAGCCCACCCCTCGAACGGTCTAAACTGCGATCGGCCTGGGTAAACGGCTCGAAGAGTTCTGGTAAGATTGTCGGTTCTATCCCCATACCTGAGTCTCTTACAGATAAAGCTGCTAAACTGCCTGAGCCATTTTCACCTGGAATATATGAGAGATCCACCCAGATCGTCCCATCTGGTTTTGAAAACTTTAAGGCGTTATCAAGAAGGTTCCCAAAGATTTGAAAGAATCGCGTTGGGTCAACATAAGCCCATACGGGCGTGTTTGGCAAGTCTTCTACTACGGTAAGATTCGATCTCTTTATTGCTTGTGTATGGTCATTGAGACTCTGGCGAACCAATTCCAACAGATTCAACTTCTCAAGGTTTAATGAAATCTTCCCGTAAGTGATAGACGATACATCTAGTAACTCATCGATCAATTTCGAGAGGTGCTTAATCTGGTGCTGCATCATTAAAACTGTTTCTCCGACTGCACCAGTCACGCCCAGCTTCAATTTGAGAAGCTGAACCCCGTTTGAGATGGGGGCAACAGGATTCCTCAACTCGTGAGCTAGCATCGCAATGAATTTGTCTTTCAGCGCGTTTTGGTTCGTAAGTTTCTGGAAAAGTTGAACATTCGCGATCGCCACTGCTGTAGTGTCGGTCAAAATCTCAAGCAGTTCTATTTCTTCAGATGTGGCTAGGTGTGGTGTACTCCAGTAGGCTCCGATCGCACCCAGTGGATCGGCAATCCGTATAGGAACCATCACTAAACTTTTGACAAAAGTCACTTTATAGGCATCAATAGGAATTCTTGCATCCTGGTAAATGTCCTCAATCACGGCTGCTTGTTTATTGAGCATTGCCCAACCGGAGATGCAAGACTTGAGCGGAAAACGCATACCTTTCCAAAGTGGGCCGATGGCGTTTTCATCAACATAGTGGCAGCATTCACCATCCCGCAGTACAAAAGTTACTCCATCAGCATTTGTGAGATCGCGGGCTGCCAAACGCACAATCTCAATAATTTCCTCAATAGTCCGCACACAAGCCAAATCTTTCACGACTAAAAGCAGCCGATTGTAAGATGAAATACTATAGCTCTGATGTAAATTTTGTTCTTCAGAGATGGAGGTTTGTAATATATTTTTCATAAATAACTCCGAACAAAAAGGATGTTTGGTAAAAACTTAGTTAAAGCGGTAGGTTTTAGTAGACAGCTACTCTTAATCGTAATCTTAACTTTGATGTTAAAAGCTAAGAGATATTACGGCATTTTTTGTTCTCCTGTTTCCTATTTAGGAGTATAAAATATTTTAAAAAACTAAGTAAATATTCTAGTTAAAGCTCAGTACCAATGGAGTTTATAGTATTTAATGAGACTGAGTAAGCATGGCTAGCAAATTCGCTATTTAGGTGTAGCAGCATGGAAGATGCGGATATTACTTACTCAAGGCAGACAAATTATTTAGCGATCGCCAAATAATACTCAAATCGCTCCCGGAGTTTTTCAACCGTTAGATTCTGAGTCCAGTACTCGACTAGAGCGTGACCAAATGCCCAGGCATTGCGATCGGGTGAAGTGGAATTTTCTAGCAGTAGCGGCCAGAGGGATAGTAATTCAAAGTTGAGCGGGTTAGAGTTAGCTGTATTCAAGAGCGAGAAAAGCTCATAAGCCATTTGGAGTTTGCCAATCACAATTGGCAACTGTTCCACAGGAATTTGCTCTGCCAGAAGATAGGCTAGGGTTGGAGATCCAGTTGAGAGCGTAGAAACAAACTGGAGGACAGGACTTTTGAGCAATGCCGTTAGTCCCTGTGTTGTCGCCATCTGGAAGGTATAGTGGTCAATGATTTTGGCGGCGGCGACAGTACGGGCTTCGAGATTACGCAAAAAGCGGGCGAGACGGAGTTGTTTTGTAGGTGCGATCGCATCTACTAATCCCAGTGAAAGCGCCTCCACTCCCCAAGCAACTCGCCCTGTTTTGCTGTCACCCGTAACCATTGGTAGAACTAGATTACAGAAGTTTCCCAGTAATTTGGCGCGATACTCAGTAGCTTCCCGAATGGCAATTTCTTTTGGACGTTCGCCCCATTCCCAATCATAAGGCGGCTGCCATTCACGGATGGGACGCAGCCGATCTACTTGAGTGACGATCGCGATCGCAGGTAAATCTGCAACTTCTGCTTTGATATCTTGCAAAAAGTCTACATCCATTTGCAGGGCAGGATCGAGGGCAGGGGTGACTAACAGCAGCAAATCTGCATCGATAGCATAATCAAGCACCAGGTTTCGCAGATCGGCATGGTTGACTTGTTCGTAGCCAGGTGTGTCCAAAAGCGTCAAGGTTTCACCACTTTGAGTTTGCCATTGATAATTTTGAATGCGATCGGTACTGGGCAAAACATCAACGGCTGCTAAATCTGCCTGAAATAGCGTGTTAATCAGGCTACTTTTTCCTGAACCTGTGCGTCCCACCAGCAGAATATTCACGGGTTTTTGCTCAACTACCTCGGCTGGTTGAGCTTGAGTCAGTATTTCTCGCAGTGTTTGGGTTTTTGCCTTGGGTAAAGTTGGTGTGGATACTACGGTTGCTGAAACTGGTAATTTGCTACGTCCATAGAGGGCGATCGCTTGCCGACACAAGTTTTTCAGGGCAGCTTCCCGAAATAACTGGTTTAAATTCCCCAATAATTGCTGAGTTGCTTGGTTACTAGAACCCTGGCTGGCTTGTTTTGCCATCGCCGCTACCGGATTTAAAAGCCACTGTGCCCAGTTCCAAGCTTTCCAAAATTTTCGAGCCGATGGTTCCAACTTCCGGTAGACTTCATATCCTTGGTATGCTTGTCCAACCGTCACCTGATTAAGAACTGGGGATAGTTTTTGCATCCACTGATCCATATCATCCACCGTTCCCCGAATCAGCCCATAAGCCTGGGGGACGTAAATATTCAGCAGGGGATATTGAATTTGAGGATTGTAGATATGAGCGATCGCTACAACTAAATCCTGGCATCGCGTCCAAAAAGTTTGCCAGTCTTCCCAAATCGGGCGATCGCTTTGTGACGCTTGTAGAATCTCTTGGAGTGCGGTTTCTGCAAGCTTTGTGACATCACTTCCTACTGGTGGTCTAACTGTATCCTCTACTGCCGATTCTAATTCTTCTTGAACTTGAGCCAATACAGCTTCTACTTGGTTAACGGCAGGTTGAGTCCATTTTACGAGTAGCCAGCGCCAACCAACGAATAAAAGGGTGAACACACCCCAAATCCAACTAATACCCCACGCATGAATTTGCGAACCGGCGGCTACCAGTAAAAAAATAATGATAAACGCGATCGGGATTGCTAAGACGACCCACTGCCACGGTTTTAATCGCACCATTACCCTATACCTGCTTTGGTTAGACTGCTTATATTCCTATTGTCGATCTAAATCTGGTGGTGAGTTGTGGATTAATGGGTGTATTAAAGTGTAGTAATATGCTTACACTGGCTGCGAGTTCATGTGGTTTGTTGTGGTAGAAGTGGAGATTTGCCTACCTTTAAGATAATATTTACGTGAATAAATCACAAAAAACTGACTTGTGGGCGTTAAATTATGCTTGTAGATTTTACAGTCGAAAACTACCGCTCAATTAAAGAACCTGTAACCCTAAGTGCGGTTGCTCAAAAATACAGCGATCGTCAGACAAGCCAAAGTAGCAAACGCAAACGGGTAAAGTCAGATCATGAAATTGCACCTGGATACCATGTTGAGGGGTGGGATATTGAGCTTTTACCTGTTCTAACAATTTTTGGGGCTAATGCTTCAGGTAAGAGTAATGTTATCCAAGCTCTGGATTATTTATTGCTCATAATGGCTTATGGCACACAGGAAGCAGTGCAATTCTACAGAATCTTAAAATATGCAAAACTAGACCCTTTTAAATTAGATAGTATCTCTGCTCAAAAATCCACAAGATTTGAATTAAGAACTTTATTCGATAATAATATCTATACTTATTCACTAGTAATTAATAAAAATAATATCATCTCAGAAAACTTAGACTATGCTTTAAACACAACTAAACGGACTCGTCGTTTATTTCATCGTCAATGGGATGAGAGTAAAAAAAAATTTATATGGAAAACTGGTGATGATTTTGCTGGAGCACATAATCAACTTCAGGATAATATTAGAGAAAATGAGTTATTTATTAGTACATTAGTAAAATTAAAAATAAATATAATTAAGTCTTTTACAAATTGGTTAGGAAGTGGATGGCGTGGAATTAGCTTAGGAAGTGAAGATTTTGACCGTGTTTCGATTACGGTTATACAAGATGCTAGTATTTATGTATTCAATGAATTACTTAAACAAGCATTAAATATTGTACAGAAGTCTGACACTGGACTCTCTAGAATAGAGTTAAAAAAGAAATCTGATGCTCAGGCTGACTACAACATATATGCTGTACATAACACTGATGATGGTAATGAAATCCAGTGGCTTTTCGATGAAGAGTCTCTTGGTACTCAACGTTTATTTTACTTAGCATTCCGGGTAGTAGCAGCTTTGAACATAAGCGGATTGATAATTGTTGATGAATTAGGCACAAATATTCATCCTAATATTGTAAGAACTATTATCAAAATATTTCAAAATCCTAAAACTAATCCCAGAAATGCTCAACTGATTTTGACAAGTCATGATAACACCTTACAAAGAAATAACTTGTTACGCCGTGACCAAATTTGGTTTACACAAAAGCGCCCTGACCAAAGCACTGAGTTGTATCCCTTAACTGATTTCCATGTGCGAAACGATTTGGCGATTGACAAAGCTTATTTAGATGGTCGTTTTGGAGCAGTTCCGTTTCTCCCATCTGAAGAGGAAATGATTTTACAGGGTGATGAGTAGTGCCAAGAAAGTTAAATCGTCGTCCACCTAGCAGGAATATTGCTCAGAAAATACTAATTGCTTGTGAAGGAAGTAAAACAGAACCAATTTATTTCAATAGTATCCGCAATGAATTACGTTCATCAACTTTAGATATTATTGTATTGCCTCATCAAAACAAAACTGATCCACGTAGCATTATTGAAAGACTCATTGAAGAACGACAGCAGAGAGAAGATAACCAGCAGTGGAGTAAAGAAGATGAGGCTTGGGCTGTTTTTGATGGAGATGAGCATATTGAAAAGAGTCTGGAAAATTGGCAAAGTGCAATAAATCGGGCTACAAGCCAAAAGATTAATCTCGCAATTACAAATCCTTGTTTTGAACTCTGGTATTTAATTCACTTTCAAGACCATTTTGCACAAATCAATCGTGATAGGTTAGTTAATTTACTCGGCAAGCATATACCCAACTATGACAAATCAATGTGCTTGTATCCAAAACCATTGAAATCATTAACTGAACAAGCGATTCAACGTGCTGAGAAGATGGCAAAGCAGATAGAACGGAATGAATTATCTGAGCATTCAAATCCCTGCTGTAGAGGCTTGCCTAAACTGATTAGTAGTTTATTAAGCTTAGAGAATAGTTAGAAAAATTTATCTGTATTACTTGATTGTACAGAATAAACGCTAGTTAAATTCAGCTAAAAAAACTAAAATTAATAGGCTTATGATAAATATTGTTTAAGTTGAATCACAATTTAGATAAAATGTTCCCGTTTTTGATCAAAATATTTTTTGTTTTCGATAAAGCTTACTTCACAAACTTGGGAATAATAAACTGTGCCTGAGAAAAATTTTAAATGAATCTCAGCATATTACGTGTGTTTATATCGGCGCTTCAAGGAGCAAGTTGTTAATGAAAGTAAGTTTATCAGGGATTAAGCTAGGTTGTGCAATTCTTAGTGGCAGTTATTTAGCAGCAGTGACGATCGCTTTAAGTGGAACAAGTGCTTTTGCTGCTCAATTCATTACAATTGAAAGCACTGGTACATTATCAGGAACAATCGAACTTCCCAGAAATAATCCGAATTTTAATAACAGTATTACTCGTATTGATACGGATGACACTGGAACTTATTACCGGAACTTAGGTACTAACAATAATCCTAATTATGTTCCTGTATACCAGTCAGACTATTTACAGGTAGAAACACGCTCTGATGGAAGTCTGCATTACTTTGTCGACTTTAAAGGTATTCCCTTTGTCTCGTTCGATGGTGTTCTCACATCGCCGGTTCTCTCTGGTGGTCAGTTGACACCCTATAAATACCAAGGACAATTAGCAGGAACCAAATTTCAAGGAGTAGTTCAGGATGAATTTAATTTCATAAAAGCCTTATACGCTGGTACTGTCACCGATCCAGACACCGGAAAGCAGTATCAGGGCACTTTTGAAGTAAGTGGATATGGAATGCGATATAGCGATCGCAATGGTAGCTCAACTCCCACAGTCTTTGATTTCCAGTCTGATATCCCAGGTTCGCCAACTGTAACATCCTTGAACATCACTAATGCTACCCTGGCGAATTTAAGAATCAAAGTACCTATTGATGAAACTTCTATTCCAGAACCTGCTAGCATTCTCGGCACTTTTTTGGTAGCTGGTTTTGGTATGGTTTTGAAAAGAAAAAAACACATCTGCCCTAAGAAGATGTTTTTAAGGTGAGAAGCTGGTAAGTTTTATAATCACACAGGATAGTTTTAAAAACGAGCCGAACTAGCAAAAGTCCGGCTCGTGTTTAATCAATCATCTATACGCAGTAGCTTGCGGTAAAACGGTTGTGAAAAATCGGTCAAGCGATGGCGTTTATAGTTGTCCATAACTTCAATTAAAAAATTAATAAACTCGAAACTAGCCATCATTAGTTCGTAACTCAAGTCAGCATTGCCATCAAACTGAATTCGGCAACGGGTTAAGTCTGAGGGTAAAGTAGCAACATTCCAAGATGCGACAAAAGGGACATGTTCGCTAGCTTCTATCTTCCGGTGTCCCTCCAAAACCCCTTTTTGATAGAGACTGATGGCATAGGGTAAAAAATTGCGCTTAGTACCTTGGACGTAAGGTAAGTAAACACTAGCTTGTTGTTGATTAGCAGGCTGGAGTTGCTCAATAGACATGGTTAAATATTCCTCAAGTTAGTTGGCAACTAGGGATATTAGTGGATGTTAGTAGTGTTCCCAAAAGATGTGTCTAAAGCACATGGTAGAAAGAGGGAGTGGGAAT
Organism: Nostoc sp. ATCC 53789; assembly: GCF_009873495.1. Taxonomy (GTDB): domain Bacteria; phylum Cyanobacteriota; class Cyanobacteriia; order Cyanobacteriales; family Nostocaceae; genus Nostoc; species Nostoc muscorum_A. Next base: position 4,756,845 of record NZ_CP046703.1, read on the forward strand.
TGGGAAGAGGACTTGGGGACAAGGAGAATTGGGGACAAGGGGAAAGACTTGTTTCAAGTTCTCACCTCTTGTCCCCTTGTCCCCTGCTCCCCGCGCCCAGCCCCTCTGCCTCTTCTCATACTCCATAAATGAAGTTACTGCTAAGAAATATTAAAATTTCGGTTACAATAAGGCTGCATTAACTTTGATCGCAGCTGGGCGCAATAACATAACATGAAAAAACCACACTATAAATTTGTGGATGTTATTATTGCTATTTCTTCCAACAATAAGCTGCTGTCACCTTGGTATGACTTTGCCTAAACCGGAATTCTCATTAGAGAAAGTCCGACTCTACAAGCTTCCTCCCCAAGTGGGTATCAAAGGAATCAAGCCTCTGTCTAAGAGTAGCAAAGGTGGTTAATGCTAAGTAATTACCCAGAGTGACAGTGACAACAAAAGTAGTCCCGGCGGCTTTTGGCTTAGGGATAGCGGGTATTGCAGTTTGCCCATTCCGATTAAAATCGGGAAAAGTAGCTTAGGGATATTTGTCCGTAAAATTACTAACTGTAGACAAATACTGGTTTTTGAATCAAGCAACCTAACCTATGCCAGCGAATTCCTGGCCCGAAGAAGATTCTTATCAAGAGCTTGATCCGCTCAACTCCTTGTTGTCTGACCTATCAGTAGATGAGGAGTCAGTGTTAGAGACAGATCCTATGTCTCTACCATCCCGGTTTCAAGGTCGTAGAGGCAAAGCAGCTCTAGTCTTGACTATCGTCTGGAGTGGCACGATCGCTCTACATTTAGTTTCTTGGGCTTCCATATTTATTCTAGGACTGACCACTATTCTAGGATTTCATGCCTTGGTGGTCGTGTTTACTAAATCTCGTCGCTATCCAAAAGAAATACAGGGAGATTTGCCCTTTGTATCTGTGTTAGTAGCTGCGAAAAATGAAGAAGCAGTAATTGCAAAATTAGTCAAAAATCTTTGTAACCTGGAATATCCAGGTGGGCAGTATGAAGTATGGATTATTGACGATCACAGCAGTGATAGCACGCCACATTTATTAGCAGAACTAGAACAGAAACACGAGCAACTGAAAGTATTAAGGCGTTCAGCAGAAGCTAGTGGCGGTAAATCAGGGGCGTTAAATCAGGTGTTGCCTCTGACAAAGGGCGACATAATAGCAGTATTTGATGCTGATGCCCAAGTGACACCAGACTTACTGCAACAGGTAATACCTTTATTTCAGAGAGAAAAGGTGGGGGCGGTGCAGGTGCGAAAAGCGATCGCCAACGCTAAAGATAACTTTTGGACTAAGGGGCAAATGGCCGAAATGGCCCTTGATACCTGGTTTCAGCAACAGCGCACTGCCCTTGGCGGTATTGGCGAACTGCGGGGTAATGGTCAATTTGTCCGGCGTTCAGCCTTGGAAAGCTGCGGTGGCTGGAATGAGGAAACTATTACCGATGATTTGGATTTGACAATCCGCTTGCATTTGGATAAATGGGATATTGAGTGTGTTTTCCATCCAGCAGTGCAAGAAGAAGGTGTGACAAATGCGATCGCACTTTGGCATCAACGCAACCGATGGGCAGAAGGTGGTTATCAACGCTATCTGGATTATTGGGATTTAATTCTCAAAAACCGCATGGGAACGCGCAAAAGCTGGGATTTGCTGATTTTTATGCTGATTATGTATATCTTACCTACAGCAGCAGTACCAGATTTGTTGATGGCGATCGCGCGTCATCGTCCACCAATGTTAAGTCCCATTACAGGCTTGTCCGTTACCATGTCGATGGTAGGGATGTACACAGGTCTAACGCGCATACGTCAAGATCAGAAATTCTCACTTTCTACATATCTTACGATGCTGGTGCAAACCCTGCGTGGCAGTTTATATATGTTGCACTGGTTGGTCGTCATGAGCAGTACTACTGCCCGGATGTCGGTAAGACCAAAGCGCCTAAAATGGGTGAAAACCTTGCATACGGGGCATGTGGAATAGCCCCTTTGGGGAATTAAAAATTAAAAATTAAAAATGCAAAATTACCAAAAATAATTTTGCATTTTTTTATCCCACATTCCGCAGGTTAGTTAAGAAAGAAGATAATATTTTCGACAAGGAGCGCCAAAAAACTGAAGAATCCATTGCCTTTCATGGGTTAAGTTGGCAATTTGCTTGATTTGGGAGACGGTAACCAAATGAATTGACATAAAACATTGGAACACCCAACGTAAGGTGGGAGTAGAAGTTGGTTTACCCAACTGATTATCAATAGTTTTTTTTGCCCGTTCTAAGGCTTGACGTAAAGCTCTTTGACCCAGACTATAAACAAGCAAGCACAAACCCATAATCATTGCTAATGCGGCAACTCGCTCAGTCGAATTGAGAAAGACACTGGAAGTAAAAAATAAAGGGTCTTTGAGAAATCGGAAACCACGCTCAGTAGACTGCTGTGCCTTATATTCACGTAAAACATCTTCATCGCTGAGTTCTTCGGCATCGAGGACATTGGTCGCTAAAATAAATCTTCCAGCGCGTTTGGTTTCGATGGCGATGGCTATTTCCTTGGGTTCTAGCGTGGCATCGACTTGGTAGTAAAAGGTAGGGGCAGCATCCTTACTGGGTCTACCACGTCCAGTATGTTTTTTTACTTCCTTAACCTGGATATTAGCCAGTTGGTGTAAGGGCAACTTAGAACTGAGCCGTTGTGCCGCAATCAGAGCATCTTTTGAGCAAGCAAATTCTTGGTTTGACAACTGCCGAAGTTCGGATTGGGCAACTGATAACTTTTTAATTAAACGTTTTTCCAACTGCTTGAGGTCAGCTTCTTTTCTGGCTTGACTTTCGTTAGTCCCGCCTCATATAATTTGTCCAATACTCGACCCAAACGGTCATCGTTTAAGTGTTCTGGACGTATTCCTTCTCCTAAAAGATGCTCGGTAGCTTTGCCTACGAAAAACTTTTCAAACAAATATAACGGCGCACTCACGAATCCTAATCCGTTTAAAATCATTGCTTTTACAACTTGACCTGCACTGATGATTTCTTGAGAGTGAGTTCCCAGCAGTCGGTTAATTTGTTCTACTAAATTCATCTCATCACAGATGCCTGCGACTATGCCGCAGTGGTCAATATCCTGTACCCTGATATTTAATGATGCTGTCATGCTTCTAAAATGCAGCATTTAGGTCATTTTCAAAAATACAGCATTTACGAGCGCACCTGCGGAATCTGGGTTTTATCAGAAGAATGGGTTTTAAACCCCGTGCTTCACGCAATGCTTTAATTGTCACTCATCATCAACTTCTGATTCCTCTACCCATTCAGGTGTAGCTATGGAATCGGAGAATTCTGTTGAATCCTCAGTGAAACGGATAATTTGTCCGTTGAAGAATTCTGCTAGACGTTGAGCAGCGATCGCAACTTCATCAATTTCCCAATCAGATCCGGGTGTTCGCTGTGGCGCTGGAGGCAAAGTTTGCGCCCCATTTCTATTTGCCCCGTTTCCACTTGCTCCATTTCCACTTGCTCCATTTCCATTTACCCCATTTCCATTTGTCCCATTCCCATTTTTTGCTAGCGGCTCAGTTTTGAATGGTGCTGGTGCTGGCGTTGCTGGCTGTGGTACTGGCGCTGGAGGCGAAATTTGCTGGCTGTAACTAGGAGTAGCTGGTTGCTGAACACGACTAGAGTCTTTTGGCGGAGGAGTTTTCCTAGCTGAGTTAGGAGTTACAGAGCTTATTTGTTCCAGATTTACCTGAACTTCACACCCAAAAGTCTGCTGGAAAGCAGCCTTCATCATCGGGAGATCAGACTTAAGTGTTTCATACCATTTAGATCCTTTAACAGCAATACGCGCTACAGTACCGTTAAACTCTATTAGCTGGCACATTTGCCCCAGTAAAGCTTGTCTGGAAGGCATTGGAAAATTAGCCCGCACCTGTTGCCAAACCTGCGTTAAATCATATTGTGCTTCTCCAACAACTTCTGAAGTTACTGCTTCAACGTTCGCAGGCGATACGGGTACAGTTACAAGTTCTGGGGTTGGTGGTGAAACTGAGTTAGGAGCAGAATTGTGATTTGTTTGCTGTTCAACTGCGCCAGATGAAGTGACAGGCTCATTTTGGGCAATCGCTACATGATGGTTTGTAGTCACTGAGCCTTGTCGAAGTGTAGAGTTATGATTTGTTTGCGGTTCCGTTACCGGTAAAGAAGAGACTGCATGATTTTGGGTAACTGCTGGAGGATAGCTTGGAGATACAGCAGGTGGGTTAACTCGCGGCGCGATATTTGGAACTTGTGGTTGAATATTTGCCGTCGCACTGGGTAACAATCCTAGTAATGTTACTTCCAACCACAAACGCGGCTGGGTGCTGTTTTTAATTTGCACTTCAGCTTTTCGTAGGTGTTCCTGTCCTGCCAAAATCACGCTCATATCGAAGTATTGAGCAAACTCAACCAACGCCGTCCAGGTTTGCTGAGTACAAGCAACTAAATCGTGGCGGTTCGGTGCTGTTTTGGCTATGAGTAAATCGCGGTAGAAAGCGGCGAGATTTTGCAGAAGAATTAGGGGTTCTCGACCACGATCAAGAATTTTGTGGGTACTGTCAAGAACTGCTTCAGGTTTATCTTGAGCGATCGCATTTAGAAGTCCCAGTAAGTCCTGTTCGCTTACCGTCCCGACCAAATCCCAAACTCTATCTGGTGTCACTTCACCCGCTAACAAACCCAATTGATCGAGTAAGCTTTCGGCATCTCGCAACCCTCCCTGAGAAAGTTGGGCTACCAGGGTTACGGCTTCGGGTGAAATATGAATGCTTTCATAAGATGCGATCGCACTTAAATGCTTAACCATCGCCTCTAATTGAATACGTCTAAAATCAAACCTTTGACAGCGCGAAATAATCGTTGGTAACACCCGTTGCGGGTCTGTTGTCGCCAATACAAAAACCACGTGTCTCGGTGGTTCTTCTAGGGTCTTAAGTAGCGCATTGAACGCTTGGGTACTGAGCATGTGGCAATTATGTACCAAAAGCCCGTTTGCTACAAAGTTATGATTATCTGCTACTTCAATATCGTAAACTCGCTCAACCCCAGCGAGGTGAACAGATTCGACTGTCTCCAAACTTGTAATCCATTGAGGGGATGGAATATTGTTTAAGGTCTGCGAGCCATTTTCTACTGGTGCTTGCGCCCATCTGGATGTAGTGGTATGTTTTGCCTGTACTACTTCTGGTATAAAACTTTGTTGCGGCTGAATATCCCATTGCTGTAAGCCAACTGGCGATGAGTTGATTTTCAGCGCCGGAGAATCCTTCTGTATGCAATTGAATTTGTGGACTTCCTTGTGGACTGAGACTGAGTGAGCCATCATCCATGTACCACCAAGCAAGTCCTTCTGGGGTAATTCGATTAAGCCAGTCCATAGAGACGAGCTTTTTATCCCCATTTGGTTTAACGATTTCCAAGACATCTTTGAGTTGGGGATGACAAGCGGTGTTACAGGTAACTGATATGTTCCCGTATCCTTTGTTACCTGTAATTCGCAGTTTTGGACGCAATTCTTCAAGGCGATAAGCTTTGTATTCCAACCATTCTTGCTGCTTTTCTGAGTGTGTCCAACACAATCTGGGGAATCTGCTGTATTTATTGGGATAACTGATAGAGCAATCTCCAAGTAAGGTTCCGTAGATAAGTCCAAGTGCGTTTGGCTGGATAACTGCCGCATCCGCAAGGAACTTTTCTGTTCTAAGTTTCCAGATTCCGTGTCCTTTTTTATATGGATGTTTTTCCCAACGAGACTGGATGCTGATGATTCCTCGTCCTTTTTTTTGTAAAAAGGTTGGGATATCGAGCTTTTCTCCGCACCCGCAAGCACAGAAAGGTCGGAGTAATTCGGCTTGTTTAAGGATAGATTCCAAGTCGTATGATTTTTGCCCAGATGTATTGCCTTTAAATTGGTGTCCGCTAACAAACCTTCGGGTGCGTCCATCGATACCAAATTTGTAAATGAGGATGCCGCATCCGCATTCACAGGGGATAGTATCTTCACTCCTTCTTTTACGTCCTTTGCTGGTAGCCATCCCTGATTTGTCCTAATTAAATGATTACCCGTACATCTAATTTCTCTATTAGTTGTTTTGATAACCAGGGTTTGTCTTTCCCCTTGATCTAACCACCTGACAACTTTCTTGAATTCCCACTTACCTAATGAGTCGTTGTAACTCAGAACCTTCTTATCTTTAATTTTGGGATCATCAATTCTTTGAAGTCCCTCGTCAGTCAAAACCAGAGAATCTCCAGTTAAGCATTCATCGATTACATAAACCTTGTAACGACACTGCACAGGGGCAAACTGGGCTTTTTCAATCAACTCGCGGATATTATCGACACCAGTGTTACTAGCAGCATCGATTTCAATTACATCTAAAGCGTAACCCTTGGTGATTCCTTGACAAACATCACACACGCCACAGGGTTCAGCAGTGGGCCGATCGCTTTTGAGACAATTGAGAGATTTAGCTAAAATCCGGGCACTAGAAGTTTTCCCCGTACCTCTTGGCCCTGTAAATAAATAGGCGGGGGCTATTTTGGATGTGCCGATCGCATTCGTGAGGGTGGTAGCGATCGCCTCTTGTCCCACCAGTTCAGCAAAACTTTTGGGGCGATATTTATGGTGCAGGGGTTCGTAAGACATGGAAAAATAGACTTCAATGCCTTTCAACGTTAATTAGTAGCACCGAGTCGAGTTTGGGATTCAATTATTTTAAACTCTCGTACCTGCTTTCTTCATCGATGTTGCTATAGCGCTTACACTCAACTAATGCCGTCAATTTTGGCACTCAGGAAAGCAAGCAACTAGATCATAATTCTTTACTATGATTTCAACATCAATGTATCGGAATTATAGCATAGCATTTAGTACATTTGTTCTCATCAAAAGTAGGAAGTAGGGAAAAAAGAACTAATGACCAATGACTAATGACCAATGACCAATGACAAATGACAAATGACAAAGAACTAACGCCATAGTCCAGTGCGATCGCTACAATTTTATAGATAAGCAAAACTCGATGGTGCAGCAGATGCTCAAGCGGCTATTTCAATGGCTCAAAAAGCTTTTTCAGAGCTTGTTCGGTGGAAAACAGAATGTCTCAAAATCTAGAGGGAATATCCCAAAAGAACCAGCCCCACCCCTAAGCGATACGGATCTGGAATTTCTCTTCACCGAGCTGTTGCAAGGAGTACATCAAGCACGAGGGGAAGCCTGGGCGCAAAAGTGGCTGCATAATATTGAACATCGGATTACAACTGAAGACTGGGTTCAGTGGTTAGGGCGCTTTGGTGAAAAATTGCTAGCATCACCGACACCGAATAATGAAATAGCTGCACGGTTAGTACAACTGGGTGAGTTGGATATCGGAAAAATCGGAGATGTTGCCTATAGTATTGGAATGCAGTTGTTGACGCGCAATCAAGGCGAACCAATTTGGGAATATGAAGGGCCAGATGCTCTTAGTACGACTTTACAATCTGAGACAACGCCCTCGATATCAGAGTCAGTAGATGCGCCAGAGAATCCCCCAGAGGGAGAATATCAAACTGTCACCCTAGAAGAGTTGTTTGTAATGTTGCAAGAGGATGAAAACTTACGCCAGCAGATTGCTCAACAGCTTGCCGTTGAGACAGATGATCCACAAGTGCTTGTCCAGGCATTGATCAATCAATTGTATCCTGCCGGTCAATCGACTACAGAGCAAGCAGAAAATTAGTCGAATCGGGAATTGTAACGTTGTAATGCTTTACTCTTGAATTTTGGTATATTTTTTGCTAACCTGCGACGGAAGCGCTGTCCCGATCTAATGGATTTTTACGTAATTGATGATTTTTTTAACACAACGATGGCTACAATCTAGAAAAACAAAATCCAATAGTGTGGCAGATGCTCAGGCGGATATCGCAGTCGCTTAAAAGGCTTTTAAAGCGCCTCATTGAAAGTAAGCAGGCTAGTTCTCTTAAGGGTGCGAGAGGACATAATCTGGTGGAGGTACTACCAGAACTAACCAATGCTGATCTGGAACAATTGTTTATCCAATTGTTAGAAGGCGTGCATCAAGCACGAGGACGACAGTGGGCATTGAGGTATCTGCAACGGGTTGAAAATCGGATTCCGGCTGAACGCTGGATAGATTGGTTGGTGATGTTTGGTGAAAGCTTGCTAGCTTCACCTGCACCGAATCCTCTTTTAGCATCACAGATGGTGCAATTGGGGGAACTTGGTGTTGGCAGAATTGGAGATGTTGCTTATGACATTGGCATCCGTATGATGCAAAACTCACCTATACAGATAGAGGATGAGGAGAATTATCCAGAAGCGGACTTAGAAATTACTCCTGAACAATATGGGGTAGAAATCGCTCCTGGGGAAGAACTGATCGGCAATTTAGGCGAGCAGTTATGGGAGCATGATGAGCCAGATGTCATAGAAACTACTCCTGGGGAAGAACTGATCCGTAATTTAGGCGAGCAGTTATGGGAGTATGATGAGCCGGATGTCGTAGAAATTACTCCTGGGGAAGAACTGATCCGCAATTTAGGTGAGCAGTTATGGGAGTATGATGAACCAGATGTTGTAGAAATCACAACCGATGAAGAAATTATCCCAATTTCGCCTGGGCAAGAGCTAATTCGTAGCTTAGGTGAGCAGTTATGGGAATATGATGTGCCAGCTGTTGAACCAATCACCTCAGCATCTGAAAATGTCTTTTTTGAGGAAAGATTCACCGAAAATTTAGAGGAACTGGTATTGGAGTATGAAAGGGAAGAAACCCAAGCCACAATACCTGCAAATCTCCCTCTCCCCGCAAAGGAAGATTCAATCACCTCGTTAGCCCAACTGCGGTTCGATGATGAAGAAGTTGTTCAAAGTACAACAGGAGTAAATCTCCTTTCTACTAGGCCAAGAAGTGAATTAACAACTTCTCCCTCGGTGGAAAATTGGGATAGCACTTTGACAAATTTAGAGCCAAATGTAGCTAATACATTAGATGAGTTGTGGGTGAAATTGGATCAAAGTACCAATTTAGTCCAGCAACTTGCTTCTAACTTGGCAGTTCAAAGCAGTAATTCTCCCGGTATTATTGAGCGACATAGCGATAATCCGATTACCAACGCTCAAGGATGGTTTTACCAAGGTCTAAGCCAAGCGAAAACAGGTGATTTGTTAGGCGCGATCGCGTCTTACGATCGAGCTATTGAACTTCAACCTGAAGTCTCAGAGTATTGGTTTAATCGAGGCTTGACACTGTTCCATTTAGAACGTTTTGAAGATGCGATCGCCTCTTACGAAACCGCCATAGAACTAAAACCTGACTTCTACAAAGCTTGGTACAACCGGGGTGGAACTCTCGGAGAATTAGGATATTTTGAAGAAGCGATCGCTTCTTTTGACAAAGCTATAGAAGTCAAGCCAGACTACCAAGAGGCTTGGTCTAGCAAGGGTTTGGCATTACTGAAGTTAGGTTGGCTACCAGAAGCTATTTATAGTTACGATCAAGCGCTGCAATTGGAACCAGAAGACCAGGAAAACTGGTATCACCGAGGGATAGCCCTAGCTGTAGGCGAACAATTTTCAGAGGCGATTATATCCTACGACAAAGCCCTAGAAATTAACCCAGAGTACCACGAAGTTTGGATAGACCGGGGTGTAGTGCTGTTTAATTTAGGAAGGTGGTCAGAAGCGATCGCCTCCTGGGATAAAGCCCTTTCAGTTCAAGCCGACTTCTACTTAGCTTGGTACAACCGAGGTATAGCATTAGATAACTTAGGTCGTCGCCAAGAAGCGATCGCTTCCTATCGCCAAGCGATCGCCATCAAACCTGACTTCCACTTAGCTTGGTATAATCAGGCAGTAGCGCTGTTTTATTTAGAACAATTTGCCGAAGCGATCGCTTGTTATGACAACGCTTTGGAAATTAAACAAGATTATTGGGAAGCTTGGATTGGTCGGGGAACTGCGATCGGTCATTTGGTGAACTCGGAAACATTGCTGAATTTATCGAGTAGGATCACAGAGGCAAATCCCGACTTGCAACAGGGTGGCTACGAAGGAAAATTAGCCAGCTACGAAGAAGGGTTAAAACATCTACGGACAGATACCCACCCAGAAGGTTGGGGTAGATTGCATCTGGCGATCGCTAATACTTATTACGATCAAGGCAAAAAACATCCCAATCCCCGCGATTATTGGCGCAAAGCTGCATCTGAGTACCATCAGGCGCTGTTAACCCTGACACTAGAATATTTTCCCCTATTCCACCTAGAGGTTTTGCAATCTCTAAGCAAAGTACTGATGGGTTTGGGACAAACAACACAAGTTCAAGAATTGCTGCAACGTGGTACAGATTTATTGCGACAATTGCTGAGTGAAGAAACTCGCTCAGACGAAAGTAAAAAACAGCTAGCTTTGAAATTTGCAGGCTTTGATCAATTGGCAGTTGATTTAGCAGTAGAGTCTGGTGATTTAGTTGAAGCTTGGGAAATTGCCGAACAGGGCAAGAATGCTTGTTTAAACTGGCTGCTTTCTGGCTGGAATAATAATATTTACTCGCCCCATTATGGTGCAATTCAACAACTATTTAACCCCACAACAGCAATTATTTACTGGCATATTAGTCCAGTCGCTCTACATACTTTCATTCTCAAAGACCAAGCGCCATCACCGATTCTCCTGTTTACACCCATGCAAGATGCCGGGGCAATACCTTTAGGAGAAGACGCTATTCGTCTCAATGAATTGCCGCTACCTGAAGCAGTACAACGCCTAATTGAATTTGAAACTTGGCTAGAAGATTGGCATCAACAATACCAAGAATATCGCACCACAGCCCAAGACAAAGAAAGTAAAAGCCAGCATTCTTGGCGAGTGGATATGGAACAGAAGCTGGTGCAGTTGTATGGCATCTTGAATATTTCCACAATTGCCCAGGAACTCGAAGGCATCACCCAACTGGTTTTAATTCCTCACCGCGACTTGTACAGATTGCCCATTCATACTCTTTTCCATCTTTCTTCCCCATCCCAGGAAGAGTTGCCGAATGTGGAGTCTAATTTCACCGTCACCTATTTACCCAGTGCCCAAATAGGTTTATCAATAAGAACTGAAGATATTTGGCAATGGCAAAATCAGTTATTGCTCAGTGTTGAACATCCTGAAAGTGCAGGTTATCCTCCACTAAAATTTGCCAAACTCGAATCTGAAGTTGTGAGCCAGATGTTCAATAATATTCAACGAATTCAGGGAGCAGAAGCTACAAAAAATATTGTTGAAAATGCCTTGTTTGATAATTACAATATTTTTCATTTTACAGGTCATGTCACTAATAATTTAGCTGAACCCAAAAAGTCAGAATTAGCATTAGCATGTGAAGAAAAACTAACTCTAGATGAAATCTATCAGCACAATCTATCAACTTACAACCTGATTACTCTCTCTGCGTGTGAAAATTTAAGTACTAATAACCACACTATCAGCAGTGAATATGTGAGTTTAGCCAGTGGTTTGGTCAGTCAGGGTGTTCCTCATATAGTTAGTACTCTCTGGAGTGTAGAATCTTCAGCTAGTGCCTTAGTAATGATAGAGTTTTATCGGAGATTACAGCCTAATAAATCAGCAGTTACTGCCTTAGCGGAAGCAACAAGGTGGCTGAAAGAACTAACTGCTGGAGAACTGACAAAATGGTATGAAGATATTTTGAATAATCTGCATCCTGAAGAATTACGGATTCAAACTTATTTAGCGACGCAACTATATAGAAATAGTAAAATGGCATCAGATAAAAATCTTTATAATCATCCTTACTACTGGGCAGCATTTACAATTACGGGTAAGCCTAATTAATACTTTGAGGTAGGGGCAATTAATGAATTACCCCTACCTCAAAATGTTTATAAACCTTTTAATTAAGCTTAATCTAGCTCCCTGCGTCCTTCTAATGCCCTTGCCAGGGTCACTTCGTCGGCGTATTCCAAATCACCACCTACAGGCAAACCAAAGGCAATCCGCGTCACCTTGGTAAATGGTTTCAGTAGCTGACCTATATATAGTGTTGTTGTTTCCCCTTCTACACTCGGACTAATTGCCAGAATCACTTCTTGAGGTTTTTGCTGATTTACCCGTCGCTGCAAAGCCAGTATATTTAACTGTTCTGGCCCAATTCCATCAATTGGAGAAATCACCCCACCCAAAACGTGATATTTGCCTTTGTATTCGCGGGTTTTTTCCAGCGCAATTACATCGCGGGGATCTGCTACGACACAGATAGTATTGTTGTCACGGTTGGCATTGCGACAGATTTCACAAACAGGTTCAGCAGATAAGTGAAAGCAAACAGAACACAAGCCTATCTGTTTTTTGGCTTCAACTAAAGCTTGTGCCAAAGCTTCTACTTCTGCTTCTGGACGCTTCAAAATATGCAAAGCCAGTCTTTGGGCAGATTTAGGGCCAACTCCCGGCAGGCGTTGCAATTGCTCAATTAACCGTGCTAAAGGGCGTGCGTAAACCGTTGTCTTATCTCCAGAATGTTTTACCTTAACTATGATGACATTTTTCAGGTACTTCCATCTGTCTGGTATGGCGTTTATTATGGAAGCTTTTGAGCCTACCTGCGATCGCTTACTTTAATCAATGTAAAATTTACTCTGCAATTTAGCATACTTAGTAAATACACGCAAGTATAAATATTTGCGTGTATATTTTTATTTCTATCTGAATAATTTTTATTTATTGGGGTGATAGCTATTTTGTAGAAGTGGCTCACATTCAACAAAACAATACGTTTGATTTTAGACAATTCATCTAGCAATGACACCTTAGGGTAGCGAGGTAAAGTCCAGCCAAATTAAATTTTGCGTCTTCCGAAATATGCTATTTCAGAGTTGTATTTAAAATGTATAACCTAAATTAATTCAAACAAAATAGATGAATTGTTGATTGAGTATTCTCAGGAGTTTGTTTTAGAAATAACACTTGTACTTACTTTCATGAGTGTGATTAGTCTGCAATATTCACCCAATTTATTCAGATAATCATCCGAAAAATAGATTAGTACATCTTCCAAGTTGTATGAATCTAACAAACAAGCACTATTTTATACATTAATTTATCTCCTATGATTGCCCTAACAAAGACATTAGTAAAAACAGTAGCAGAACCCCAACAGTTAGAGAATATTGATTTACTTAACTCCAAGCGAGCTAATTTTTTACAAGAAGTAATTGAAGGCTTAGAAGACGGTATATTAATTTTAAGCCAAACTGGTGAAGTAGTACATAGTAATGCGTCTGCTAATCGCCTTTGTTGCCAATTCAATCAAGACAATTTCAACCCGAATTTTGTACCGCCAGCTATCTGGAATCTTTGTGAATCTTTACTCAGTAGTCGGGATTTGTTTTCTGATAAACTTCTGATTTTGTCGGATGAAATTGTACTTGATAAGTCAAATATTTTTCGGATTAGGGTGAGACTGCTAGATTTAGATGGGTTTGAAGTGCCTTGCTTATTAGTTACCATAGAAAACCAATATGAGTCTGTAAAAAATGTAGCACTCACTGAAGTTAAAAAATTTGACCTCACGCCACGAGAAGCTGAAATTTGGTTTCTCTATAGAAGCAACTACAGCTATAAAGAAATTGCTATGAAGCTTTACATCACCATAAACACCGTGAAGAAGCACATGAAAAATATTCACACTAAGCGACAAGCAAACTTTTCTGATAATTGAATGATAGGACGGTAATAAAAATCGATTCGTAAAATTCTATAGATGATTACTTATTAACCTATTATCCACAAACAAGTATTTTATGAATCAATCTTTGATTGTTCTCTAAATAAAAAATACTAGCCCTTGCTTTCATACAAGGGTAGTTATTTTAACCCCGATCCTGTCTAATTTTAGTGTTGATGCAGATTTTGACTAAGGAGAATCGGGGGTTTTTTGCAGACGTAATAAGGTGTTGTAAACCTGCTGTTTTAAAAGATCGTTATTTTGTAGTTCTATAGTGATTTTGTTAAACTGATCAATGCTCAAACCATTATCTTGGACAATTTTTTGAGAGCTATTACAGTAATTTACTGCGATATCTTGAGCCTTTCTAGGAAGATCATTTATGCTGTTAGAATCGTTACAAACAATTTTGGGAACTTCTCCACTGCCAATCAGGTTTTTAATGGTTTCAAAAGCCTTTTGACGTGCTGGTTCCATTGCTAGCACTGCTTGAGCGTAGCTGTCAATTTGAGTATTGTTAGCTATTGGTGATGCAGTTTGACCATAAGCTTTTGAATTAACTGAAAAAGCGTTGGAAATGACACTCGCAGTAGCGATCGCGCCGAAAAAGAATGATTGGCAAAGGATTCGCTTTCGGCTGGATCGGGAAAGGAAATTGGAAATTTTATTCATATAGTGTGTGACACAAAACTACATCAGGGATATTATAAGGACTTTGAATTATTTTTGGAGTTGGAAGTTCCAGCAACTGTTCAATACATCAAGTTTTTATATTTGATTGTCAACTTCCTCGGCATATTTGACAAAGTTCGATGACTTTAGTCTGAAATGTTGACATTTCTGATGCTCCTTGCTTGAGGCTCACTTCTAACTCCAATAGTAGAGGTAAGCAGGAGATTAACTGTTGCACAGAAAGCAGTTTGATTTCTTGTTGTAAGAAGTAGATCCGCTTGGGATTACCGATATCAGCAGCTTGAGCGATCGCTTGTTGGTTGCGCTCACCACTTTCTATCATAATCTTGACCCATAGCCAGGTGCGAAATTGTCCAATCAATGTGGCAACTATCCGTAATCCCGGCTCGGAAGCATTGATCATATCTGCCAACGTTGTCAAAGCTTTCGCTGTATCTCCTATTCTGATTGCTGCTGCTAATTGTAAACTATTTTGAGTAGTATTTCTTACTAACTTTGTAACAGTATCTACGTCTAAAGGCTTATTGGTACCGTGGGCATATAACCGTAATTTCTCTATTTCATTGTAGAGCAATCGCGTATCATTTCCAACGGATTCTGCCAATAGCTGGGCAGTATTGGCAGTCAGTTTTACGCCCACAGTCTGGGCTACTTGATTAACAGATTGCACTAGTAATTCGGTTTTCCAAGGGGGAATGAGGGGAAATTCTCGGAATTCAGTAGCAAATTGTTTTAACAATTTCGTGGATTTGAGGCGTTCATCTGGCTTGTTGCGGCTGCTGAGTAATAAAAATGAGTTTTCGGGAATGACAGATAGCGATCGCACCAATTCCCCTAAGACGTTCTCTGGACAGTGCTGACACAGGGTTGTATTTACCAGCCATACCAAGCGCCCACCAGCGCCAAAAGTGGGTGTCATCACCTGATTTAACCCCTGGATAGCAGCATCAGCTTGATCTGGGGTGAATGCAGTGTAATTAAAACTTATCCAATTGGGATCGAGAACGCGATCGCGCAAAACAGCGATCGCCTTTTCCATCGCAAAATCATCTTCACCCCAGTAAACATAGATTGGCATAGATAAACCTCATTGGGCATGGAGAATGGTGCATTGGAGAAGAATTCTTAAAACTCCTACCTCCTAACTGCTAACTTCCTCAGCCCCAAAAACTAAATACTTTTAAAATCATTCTCTTATTCGGGGTAATTTTCCCTAAAATCTATCAAGTGAGAGCGTGAGGCTATGAAGATTGGACGACAACTATCAAACTTACTTAAATCGGTTAGCACGACTGACGCTGCCAGAAGCCTACAGATCCCAAGCCCAGCATATTCAGGAATCTTCTAAATTTCAGCCAAATTCCGGCTTGAGAGAAGCAGCGTCTTTTCCTGGGTATACGCTAATTACAACGCCTGCGGCAGAAGAAGAATCAGAAAATTCTGCTTTCTATGCCAAATTACAGACTTACCAACAGGAACTTTTGCAGTTGCCTGTAAACCGTAATTTGATTATACCTGTACCTCCTGCTAGCTTCCATGTAACTTTAGCGGATTTAATTTGGGATCATGCTTACCTTGATGCCCGCGAAAATAATCCAAAATTTGACGAGGAGTTACCCTCTTGTTTAGCCGAAATGTTTCAGCAATATCAACAATTGATGACAAATAGGAGTCATCCGATTAAATGGCAAATGCTGGGACTGATACTGATGCCAAGAGCTATAGCTGTTTGTTTAGTACCTCAAGATGAAAGCTGCTATGAGGAAATTATTAAATTCCGCCGAACAATTTATCAAAATCCCAAGTTGATTGCCTTGGGTATTGAGCAGCATTATCATTTCACTGCCCATGTTACATTAGCCTATTTTGGGGAGGTTTCATCTGACTTAGACCGCACAAGTTTCAGTACAAATCTTTCGGAATTGAATGAAAAATGGCTGTTTAATTTGCCAGAATTTTCGATCAATCGTGTCGAATTACGAAAATTTGACAACATGACACACTATTATCGTGAACCAGACTGGCCGATTTTAGATTTTTAAGTCATTGGTTAGTAGTCAGTAGTTTTCACTTACTGACTACTGATTATGATTTTGTTTTTTAGGTAAACTTAACTTTTTACCAATGCTGTAAATAAAATTTTTCGCCTAAAATTTAGGTTCTTGATATACGAGATAAACAGCTTCTAAAAATACATCAGGTGTAACAGCTTCTGGCAAGCTTTCTAAATTAATAATAGCTACTACTTGCTCGGCTAACTTTAGAGATAGTGAGGCTCTTGCCTTTAATGACATTGCAGCCCGTCGCTGCAAATATTCACGAATAACTGCAAAGTCATCGGGCAATAATTTCGATAAATCGGCGATTTGGATTAACTGTTCATAAAGTTCCTTTGCCTGTTCTGAAATTGTCAATGTCGCAGATGCAATAGGTGTTTCAGTTTGAATTACAATTGTACCGGCAGCCAAATCACCTAAACGCTTTTCACGACTACCGAACATAATTAAAAAAGCGCCAATAAATAAAGTCTCATCAAAGGGTCGTAGTAGGGAACGGAGAGTTGCTTGTTGTAACCCAATGAGCCTGCCATCATCTCGAACTACGCGAATTTTAGCAACCCGTTTACCAGGGGTTTGCCCAAACCATAAGGTTTCAAAAAATACAAAATAGCTGATGTAAATTGCAAAGGCAATAATGAAGAAAATTGCTAATAACCAAATGTCTAAACTTGGTAAACTCGTAAACAAGTCTTCAAGAAAATTTACCAGCTGCGTTGAAAAGACAGTCCAGGTAAGGACAAACAGAAGCAAAGTTATACCCAACACTGTATAGTCAATCAGCAGTGCTAAAGCTCGATTACCAATTCCCGCTAAAGTAAATTCCAACTCTACACTTTCTGGAGTCTGGAATGTGATGCGATTAAAAAAGCGCATATTTTAACCAATTGAAAATTAATAGAGTTGAATTAAGGCGTTGAGTTAACGAAAATCTTGTGTAGGAGGTTGTCTTAACTGCAAACCCAGACCTTCACGCCGAGTCCGCAAGTCCAAGTATAAAACAGCTTTTAGTGCTTGCCAGAATGGCATTATCAAAACTCCACCTACTAAGCTGCCAATCACAGAAATAAAATACACAATTCCGTAGATGACAGTACCTGGCTCAAGCTTGATGAGGAATAAGCTAGGTATATAGTTTAATACAAACACCAATGGCAGTGTAACGAAAAAAGCAACTAAAACAACGCCCTGAATGCGAAGTACCGAGGCTTTAGTTAACTCCCAACTTCTAGCAACACTTTCGCCACCATTAATATTTTCTTCAACTGCTAGCGGTACCTCAGCTACTATCCAACGAGAGTAGAACCAGGTTAGTCCCAACAGTAAAATAATTACCATTAAAATTATTGTCAATGTGGTTGTGACTATAACACCCGCAGTACCTAATATCCCTCCCAATAACGCTACCAACGCAGCAGACAGAATACCACCTGCGATCGCCAATCCTAAATAAACTACCAGCAAAGATACTCCTACTTGAAACCCAACTCTTAAAAATGACCAGAGACGCGGATTAACATGGTTGCTGGCGGCTTGGACACTTTCAGGTTGGTAAATCAATTCTCCAAAAGCCAAGCGTGAAATTAGTCCAGAGATGGCTGCATATTTTGCCCAGCCATAAACCGGAACGATAACCCACAAGTGAGCGATCGCAGCCAGTTTCAGATAAGTCTTAAGATGAGAACGATACAATCGCACCGCAGCACTGACAACATTTCCTACACTCAGTGGTTGTATCTGGCCGGAAGATCCAAAATTTTCAGACATAATGGCAAATTTTCCTTGAAACTACGGAGATGAATTTGAGGCTATCTTAAGCTAAGTTAAACTCAGTGTTCCCAAAATTCATGAATATTCAACGTTGGATTGCGCGACGAGAACCAAATTGGCAACGTCTGGATGCCTTATTAAAGCAGATAGAAAAAAGAGGGCTAAAGTCTCTACGGGCAGCAGAAATTAGAGAATTAGCGAGTTTATATCGTTCAGTAGCGGCAGATTTGGCTCGTGCCCGTACCCAGCAAATCGGCAATACTTTGATACAAAGTTTACAATCTTTAACAACTCGTGCCTATACGCAGATTTACCAAGGTTCGCGGCGACAGGAATGGCAGGCAATCCTAGAATTTTACAAATGGGGATTACCAGATGTAGTTCAGAAAACATTTGCATATATTGCTGTAGCGACGGTACTGTTCCTACTGGGGGCACTAGTGGCTTGGTGGTATTCTTGGCAAAACCCCAGCTTTATGGCTTTGATCGTACCTGAAAGTTTGATTACCAAGGTGCGAGACGATCATAAATTATGGATGGGGTCAATTGTCGGTGTTGAACCTCTGGCATCCAGCAGTATCACGATCAATAATCTGTCAGTATCCTTTGGTGCTGTTGCCGGTGGCATCACCTTTGGGCTATACACAGCCTATTTGATGATTTTTAATGGCTTATTAATTGGTGCTGTTGGCACTTTAGTTGGTCAAAATAATCTGGCTTATCCTTTTTGGGCCTTTGTGTTTCCACATGGTTCCTTGGAATTACCGGCGATCTTTTTTGCTGGGGGTGCAGGATTTTTATTAGCAAGAGCAATTTTATTTCCTGGTAAATATCGCCGTGGGGATGCACTGAAATTTTATGGTTCTCAGGCGGTGCAGCTAGTATTTGGCATTGTACCAATGTTGATTATTGCTGGTACGATCGAAGGCTTCTTTTCACCTAATCCAAGCATACCTGATGCAATTAAATATTTGGCAGGAATGGGATTATTTATACTTTTGGTAATGTATTGTAGGCGCAAAAAAGTATGAAATAATTTAGATGTTGACGGATTGGTAAATTGAAAAATATTTTAGAATAAGGTAAATACTAACGATGTCAAAAAGTATTATAAGTTGAAGCTAGGATAATCATGGTACAAATATCAAATAAAAGATTGACTCTAGAAGAGTTTCTCGCACTACCAGAAACTAAACCGTACTGTGAATACATTGACGGTCAAATTATTCCAAAACCTATGCCTCAAGGAAAACATAGCACTATTCAAGGAGAACTTTGTCCCACAATCAATTCTGTTATCAAAGTCCAAAAAATGGGTTGGGCTTTTCCAGAATTGCGTTGCACTTTTGCAGGACGTTCTATAGTTCCCGATGTCGCTGTATTTTCTTGGGAAAGGCTTCCCGTAGATGAAAATGGTGATATTGCCAATACATTTACTGTAGCACCCGACTGGATAATCGAAATTCTTTCACCCGAACAAAGCCATACAAAAGTTACAAAAAAAATCTTGCACGCTCTCAATCATGGAACTCAAATGGGTTGGTTAATTGACCCTGACGAGCGATTCATTGCTGCTTATCCTGCGGGACAACAACCTTTACCTTTTGAGGAAATTGAGTCTGTTTTACCAGTGCCAGAATTTTGTCAGGGGTTACAGTTGAAGGTAGGTGATATTTTTGGATGGTTAAAGGTGACTGCGTAACAAGTATCTCGTTCGATCCAACCTACTATTATTGCACTGAAAATATGCCAAAACTCATCATCAACAAACTAACCGATAAACACAGATTTTTATCCATTTTCTAGCAAAGTTATATTTTTTAAATTTAGTGATTTACTCATTTTTAATTATTTAAATTAAATTTAAGTTTTCATTGGCATCTTTTTACTAACTAATCTCATCAATCATCAATCAAATATCAACAAGTAAAAAATATTTTAAATTAAGATTTAAACGCATCTTAATTTTTTGTTTATCAATTGTTAAAGAAAGTTTAACCATAACAAATGTAACTTGATTAAGGCTGGAATTACAGCAGGAAGATATTCCTTTAATCAGAGGTAATATGATTTTTTCGACCACCACCTTGAATCGTGTCGTTGCTACTTCATTGGTGACAACTTCTGTTGCACTTAGTCCATTTTTTAGTGCGATCGCACAAGCTGAAACTCTCAATGGTGCAGGAGCAACTTTTCCGGCTCCGCTTTACGAACGGTATGCTCGTGAAGTGAAGAAGAAATATCCAGACTTGAAAATTAACTATCAAGCAATTGGTAGTGGCGGCGGTATTCGTCAAGTCATCGCTGGAACCGTTGACTTTGGTGGTAGTGATGCTGCAATGAAAGATGATGAAATTGCTAAAGTCAAGAACGGTGCAATCTTAGTACCCACAGCAGGCGGTGCTGTTTCTGTTGTTTACAATCTTCCGGGTGTTAACGATCTCAAATTGTCCCGCGCTACACTACCAGCAATTTATTCAGGTCAAATTACCAAATGGGATGACGCGAAAATTAAAGCTGATAATCCGGGTGCTAATCTACCAAATCAAACAATTAAATTTGCTGTTCGTGCCGATGGTAGCGGTACAACTTTCATTTTTACTAATCACTTGAGTGCTATCAGTGGCTATTTTAAAGGCAGAGTTGGAGCTAACACTGCTCCAAAATGGAATTTGCCAAATGTCCTCAAAGGCAAAGGAAATCCAGGCGTAGCTGCTATAGTAGCTCGGACTCCTGGTTCTATCGGTTATGTAGAATATAGCTACGCTGTCCAAAACAACCTCAAATCAGCACTGGTACAAAATAAGAAAGGAGAATTTGTTGCTCCTTCTTTACAATCTGCAAATGCAGCTTTAGCAACTGTTACTTTCCCAGACAACTACCGTGTTTTTGTAGGAGATCCAGGACAAGGTTATCCCATTGTTGGTCTTACTTGGATGATGGTTTACAAACAGTATGCTAATGCTGCTAAAGCTGATGCAATTAAGAAATGGATTAATTGGGTATTGAAGGACGGTCAACAGTATAACGATGACCTCAACTACACCAAAATTCCATCTAATGTAGCAAATCGGGTGCTTCAAACAGTGAATAGCTCTGTCAAACCTTAACTTGCAATCTTTAGGACTTACGTAGAAAATTTCCCCCAACCCACTTAAAAAGCAATACGTTTAGGTTAATAAAAATTGTAGGTTGGGTGAAGCAAAGCGCAACCCAACAAAGCTATGAAAATGTTGGGTTTCGTTCCTCAACCCAACCTACACAACTTTAGAACTTACGTAGAAAATTTCCCCCAACCCACTTAAAAAGGGGGATTTTAATGTTCTCCCTTAAAAAGAGGGAATAGGGGGATTATCTCAATAATTTACTCTCCTACGAGAGTAAGTTAATAACTCGTTCTAGTAGTAATAAAAAATCTATTTTATTGATTTGTAATGGCAAATTCATCAGATGATTCAAATCTAGGCGATGAAAGTTTCAATCTAACAGGTGTCAGTGGTGCAAATTTCTGGTTTGACCAAGGTTTTACACGGCTAGTATACTTTTTTGCCGTGATTACTGTTGCAGTGCTATTTTTGATGAGTTGGGTAATTTTCTCAGAAGCTCTACCAGCCATCAAGCAGTTTGGACTGGGGTTTTTGTGGGGAAAAGATTGGGATACAGGTAATCAGATTTTTGGTGCATTACCCTATATTTATGGAACTCTGGTAAGTAGTGCGATCGCTATTTTATTTGCTGTCCCAGTGGGAATGGCAGTAGCCTTAGTCACGAGTGAAAATTTCTTACCTACATCGCTGCGAACCATCCTAGCATTTGTTGTGGAATTAATTGCAGCAATTCCCAGTGTAATTATTGGTCTATGGGGAATTTTTGTCTTTATTCCAGTTCTAGAACCTCTACAAAAGTGGCTAGCCAACACTTTTAAATGGATACCACTGTTTAATACAGAAGATCCTTCTGGTACTAATATATTGACTGCTGGAGTTATTCTAGCCATCATGATTTTGCCGACAATGGCAGCAATTAGTCGTGATGTCTTAATGGCTATCCCTAAAGAATTACGTAGTGCATCTATGGCTTTGGGTGGAACTCGTTGGGAAACAATTTTTCGAGTCTTGCTACCATCGGGATTTTCTGGAATTGTGAGTGCAGCCATGCTTGCTTTAGGACGTGCTTTGGGTGAAACAATGGCTGTCACTATGGTGATTGGCAACTCTGCTCAAATTAGCGCTTCTTTACTCGATCCAGCTTATACAATTCCCTCTGTATTAGCTAATGAATTTGCTGAAGCTGAACCGGGATTGCATATAGGTGCTTTAAGCTATTTGGGATTGATTTTGTTTGGGTTGACTCTAGCTGTAAATATTGGCGCTGTGCTATTGGTGAAGTGGGTTGGTAGGAAAAACAAATGATACTTTTTTATCGGTGTAGCAAGACGTTTATCAATCAAAATTTGTAAAAATTATGAGTGGTTACATCCAGTCAGAAACGGATGAATCTTTGGTGGCAGAATTATGCAGTCCTCTGCCAACAGAGCGAGTAATATTTACCTACGCAATGAATGCGATCGCTTTTGGTTTTACAGGTGTAGCACTCATTCCTTTATTATCAATTTTGTGGGAAATTTTCATCCGGGGAATATCTGGACTCAAATCAGAAATGTTTGTCAAAGCAGTGATTGATAATGGCTTTGGCAATGCCATCCTGGGAACCATAATCATGGTGATCATTGGTTCTATTTTAAGCATTCCCACAGGGATTATGACAGGAATTTTTTTGGCAGAATTTGGACAAAACAACACAATTGCTAGTGTTGTTCGTTTTATCACCAGCATTCTTACAGGCGTGCCTTCAATTGTTGTAGGTGTATTCGCTTATGGTGTCATAGTTCTAGTAACTAAAGGATTTAGTGCGATCGCAGGTGGTTTTGCTTTAGCCGTGATTATGCTACCTGTGATTATACTGACAACGGAAGAATCTTTAAAACTAATTCCTGCATCTCAACGCCTGGCCTCTGCTGCTTTAGGTGGAACTCGCTTCCAAACTACTTTTCGCATTGTTGTCACTACTGCAATCCCCGGAATTACTACAGGCATTTTATTAGCTGTAGCTCGTGCTGCTGGTGAAACAGCACCCTTGATTTTTACCGCTTTATTTAGTCTAGATTGGTCAGAAGGATTGTTAAGTCCAACAGCTTCTTTACCAGTATTGATTTTTAACCTCTACAACGACCCCGACCCAGAAAAAAGCCAATTGGTATGGACTACTTCTATAGTTTTACTCGGCTTAATTTTATGTGTCAGTATTATTTCTCGCTTAGTTATTAGACAGAGAAGAATAAAATGAGCAGAATACAGAATTCAGAAGTCAGAGGTAAGAATTAATTAGTAGATGATTCCGATTGGCTACTAATTTAAAACTATTAAATAGTAAGAGTAGAAAATTAAAATATATTTGATTGTCTCCTATTACTATTATATAATTTCGTCTTAATCCTGACTCCTGAATTCTGTTTTTATAATTTTTATTTCACACCTTAATCAAGCATGAGTAACCTAATTCCAGCTATCAAAGTTAAAAATATCAGCTTTTACTATGGCACAACAAAAGCAATTGAAAAGGTATCAATAGATATTTATCAAAAACAAGTAACTGCAATTATTGGCCCTAGTGGTTGTGGTAAATCTACTTTCATCAAAATTCTTAATCGCATTAGCGAATTAGAAGGGCCTGTAAAAGTTGAAGGACATGTAGAATTTTTTGGTCAGAATATTTACGATCCTCGTGTCAACATCAACCGATTACGCCGCCAAATTGGTATGGTGTTTCAAAAACCGAATCCTTTTCCGATAAGCATTTACGAAAATGTTGCCTACGGTATGAGAATAGCAGGTAGGAATTCAAAATTAGAATTAGATGAAATTGTTGAATCTGCCCTTAAAAGCGCTGCTCTTTGGGATGAAGTGAAAGATAAGCTCGATAAATCAGCTTTAGGGCTTTCTGGTGGTCAACAACAAAGATTATGTATTGCCCGCGCTTTAGCAGTTAAGCCGAAAGTTCTGCTGATGGATGAGCCTTGCTCTGCTCTTGACCCCATTGCCACCATGAAAGTTGAGGAACTCCTTCATAGCTTACAGTCTGAGTTGACAATTGCGATCGTTACCCACAATATGCAACAAGCCGCCCGCGTTTCTGATTTTACGGCTTTCTTTAGCACCGACGAAAGTCGCATTGGTCAAATGATTGAATTTGGCGCTACAGAGCAAATCTTTAACAATCCAATAGACCCTCGCACTCGCGACTACATTTCAGGGCGTTTCGGTTAAGGTATGTTCTAGCGTGACTTATTGATTTTTGTCGAACTATCTCGCGCTAGAAGATACTCATAAAATGTAGTTTAAAAAAGTTACTAATTTATCTTGATAAATAAACTAACTCCTCATTATCCATGAGGTGTATGTGATATTGATATAGAACTCATATTTGATTTTTGAAAAAACTTTATACAACTCAAAAAGCCTTTTTTCCTATTGCCTCTTGCCAACCCACACAAGTAAGTATGGCTACACCACGCCGCGCGAACAAAAATCAAAGCGGATTTCTATATAGCTATTTTAAATCGAACCAGACCAAATCCTTTCTCATAACAGAGATGATACGTCAATTAAGGGGGAAAAGATAGGCATAAAAAGTCTATAAAAGATAATTTTTGGAACACAGTCTTAAGATGAATATCTGATAACAGTTTATCTGCTGGATGACTACAGCATAACTACGTAATTTACATGTATATCTCCTTTTAGGAGTAACATAGTGAAACAACTGTGCTGATTTGTACTGTTTTACTTAGTTAAGTTTTGTTTTACACGTTTTGGCAATATGAGTAAACTAATTCCAGCCATCAGAGTCAAAAACTTCAGCTTCTCTTACGACACTCAAAAGATAGTTGAAGGCGTGTCAATGGATATTTACCAAAACCAAATCACGGCAATTATTGGTTCTAGCGGTTGTGGCAAATCTACTTTTATTAAATCGTTAAATCGCATGAGTGAATTAGAAGGAGAAGTGAAGGTTGAAGGAAAAGTAGAGTTTTTTGGTCAGAGTATTTATGAGCGTCGGGTCAATATCAATCGCTTACGTCGCCAAGTTAGTATGGTTTTTCCCAAGCCAAATCTTTTTCCTATGAGTGTTTACGATAATGTTGCTTATGGAGTGAAATTGATTGGATGGCATCCGAAAGTAGAATTAGATGGAATTGTTGAATCTGCCATCAAAGCTGCCGAACTTTGGGATGAAGTGAAGAATAAGTTGCACAAGTCTGCTTTAGAACTTTCTGGTGGTCAACAACAACGATTATGTATTGCTCGGGCTTTAGCAGTCAAACCAAATGTTTTATTGATGGATGAGCCTTGTTCAGGTCTTGATCCTGCTGCTAGCATGAAAATTGAGCATTTGATCCATAACTTGCGTTCTGAGTTAACAATTGTGATTGTTACTCACAACATGCATCAAGTTACTCGCCTATCTGATTTTACGGCTTTCTTTCATAGTAATGAAAATCGTATTACCCAAATGGTTGAATTTGGTACTACAAATAAAATTTTTACTAATCCCGTAGATTCTCGCACCCGTGAATACGTTTTCGCCCGCGTTAATTGAAGCGTTTCTTAAAATCTAACTATTCAGAGGGCTATGACATAGTGCAGGCGGAAATTAAGGTTGAATTTAATTTCTGCTTACTTTGAGTTCTTCTTATGTTGGGCAATGCAGACTGACATTGACAGTCTTTTTTTATACTATATACTTAAAGAAAAGTATCTGCCTAGACCACCTGAACCATAAGATGAAATGTCCTCTGTGCGAATCTACTTCATATTATAAAAATGGTCGTCGCAATGACCAGCAGAATTACCTCTGCAAAAATTGTGGCAAACAATTCTTTGAGCCTGCATTACCTCGTTCCCTGGAAATGGACTTGCTTGCTAACAGCAATGGACATACTAAAGTATCTATAACTGATGAGGCGGAACTTCCTTTAGTAAAAAACCTGCCAGAAAAAATCACAGAGAAAGGTCTTGGCTCTTTTAATTTTATATTAGCTGAAGAAGTTCTGCAAACTATACTATCACCTGATTGCTTAGAATCTTCTGTGTTCAGCCAATTGCTCTTAAAAATTCAGCAAGAAAATGAAATTAGACATAAAGAAACAGGAATCTCTCTTCTACTTTTGGATGCAGAAAACTTAAAATTAGATATTAATTCAGAATTGTTTTTAGCCAGTATTTGTAAATCTCCTCTCCAAGTTAAAATTGCATTTGCTAACTGGAAAAATCCCAATATTGGGAAGCAAGATATTGAACTATATAACCGTGGCTATCAACTTGTCCATGTGCCTGAAGGTAAAAATAGTGCTGATGCAAAAATGATTGCATTTGGTGCTTCTATCTTACGCTCTTATCCAACACTTAAAGAAATATTAGTCTGTTCTAGCGATGGAATTTTAAATCATCTTTGTAACGAACTCCAAAACCAGGGATTGATTGTTTATTGGGTACGTAGACAAGGGCGAAATTTGCATGTAGAAAATCGCAATACTGGCAAATTAACTGATTATTCCTTAGCAGTGGCAACAGAAGTTCCATCTTTTGAAAAAGTGCTTGATACAATTCAAGATTTGATTAAAACTGAACAGGAATCAATCAATGCTAGGTTAAACAGTTTAGTGGATGTTGCAACTTCATTTCAAGAAAGATGCGAGATTAATATTCAACATAATTTAAAGCAACCAGAAAATGAGAAAATAACCCCTGTTGTAAATAAATCACTGACCGAATCTATTCAAGAAAAAGAAAAACAAGAAGACTTTACAACAATTGCTAATGGAGAAATATTAGATAAATTACTATTTAAAATTATTCAAGATATACATATAAATTCTCCTACAACTAAATTATCTGTGCCTAAACTCTGTTCAGAGTTACAGAAAATAACCGGAGAATCCCCTAATTCAATTATAAAAAAATTAAAGTTGGGTTCTAGTTTTGTTAAATATTTAGAATCGTCTCCCACATTTACATTAAAAGCGAGTGGCAAAGAATACGAGGTAACAGCACTATTCTGCGATTAGATACTTTCTGGATGTTTACGTACAACCTGAGCCTGTAATTCAGTATTATGTAAACAGATGTAAAGAAATATAAATATTGCAATGCAGGATAAAGTTGTCGTTATTGTCGGTGCTACTGGTGGTATTGGTTCAGCTTTAACACATAAACTTGCGCCCACCGGAGTCCGGTTGGTATTGGCTGCGAGGGATGCAGCTCGTTTAACAACACTGGCGGCTGATTTATCAGGGGAAGTTTTGACCGTTCCCACTGATATTACTGACCCCCAACAAGTAGATATTTTGATAGAAAAGACCATCGCTCAGTTTGGTCAAATCGATATTTTAGTGAATGCAGCCGGTGTAGGTATACTCAAGCCTTACAACAGCCTGGAACCTGCTGATTTAGACAAGATGCTAGATGTCAACTTAAAAGGCAGCTTTTATACTAGCCAGGCGGCTGCTGAAGAGATGCAAAAGCGCAAGTCTGGTCACATCTGTAATGTGGTAGGAATTCTCGGCAAGCATTCGATGGGGATGGCAGCAGCTTATTCTGCTTCTAAGTTTGGTGTTGTGGGTTTTAGCAAGTGCATGGCAGAGGAACTCAAGCGTTTTGGTATCAAGTTCACGCTATTCTACTTTGGTGGGGTAGATTCTCCTTTCTGGGATAATGTCAACCTAAAAGTAGACCGGAAAAAAATGCTCAGTCCTGAAACTGCTGCCAATGCTATTTTCTTTGCCCTTTCTGCCGAACCGCAAGCTGTGCCAATGGAAATTAATATTCAACCTGATAGTCATATGTTCTTTTAGAGTGGGAGTTCGCCTAAATAATTCCTGCTTAGGAAGGACATGAAAATCTAGCAAAAGAGGCAAAATTTACAGATATATAAGCTGTTATGCTGGATTTTCAATATCTATGAAAATTGATCACGTTCATTTCTATGTAGAAGATGCCAAAATGTGGCGGGATTGGTTTGTACACCATCTTGGTTTTCAATCAGTAGCCGATCGCAACAGTTCGTTTCACACTTGTACAGAAGTGGTGAAAAGTGGTGCTGTCTGCTTTTTTCTATCTTCACCACTGTTACCTACAAGTCCAGTAGCGGAGTTTTTGCGTAAATATCCCCCTGGTGTGGCAGATGTAGCTTTTGCTGTGGAAGATGTCGAAGCTGCGATCGCACAAGCTCAAAAACATGGTGCTACAATCCTACAACCCATCCAAGAACGCCAGGTAGGTAGGGCTTTTCTCAAGTGTGGCAAAATTGCCGCCTGGGGTGGACTGACTCATACATTAATAGAAAGGTCATTTGTCAGTAGTCATTCGTCATTGGTTTTTGACAAAGGACAAATCACAAATGACAACACTTTTGCTGCTATAGATCACATTGTGTTAAATGTGGCAGTTGGTGAATTGGATCATGCTGTCGCTTGGTACGAAAAAATCTTAGATTTTCAACCCCAGCAAGCATTTAAAATTAAAACCAATCGTTCTGCTTTACACAGTCAGGTGATGGTTTCGCATAACGGCAGCGTCCAACTGCCAATTAATGAACCAGCTTCCAAAAATTCCCAAATTCAGGAGTTTTTAGATGTCAATCGGGGGCCAGGTATTCAACATATTGCCTTACGGACAACTAATCTGGTGAGTGCGATCGCTAAATTTCGTGCCAGTGGTTTACCTTTGCTTTCAGTTCCCCAAACCTACTATTCACAGCTAAAACAGCGTTCAGGACTCACGCTATCACCTCTAGAACTAGAAGTGATCGCTCAACAAGAAATTCTGGTGGACTGGCAAGAATATACTCCCGTAGGGACACAACAAACTGCACCCCTACTACTACAAATTTTCACCCAGCCTATTTTTGAACAGCCGACATTTTTCTTTGAGTTTATTGAACGCCGTTTCCAAGCTCAAGGTTTTGGCGAAGGTAACTTTCGCGCCTTATTTGAAGCCATTGAAAGCGAACAAATCAAACGTGGTACCCTGCAATAATGCCTGAGTACAAAATATCAATTGAAATTCAGCCAGACTTGATACCCTCAAAAAATAGCCATACATCTGAGATAATTTTAATAAAAATTAACTTTTTCCGCCGATGCTAAGACTTATTACTGACTTCGACGGCCCAATTATTGATGTTTCCGAACGGTACTACCGTGTTTATCAATTCTGCTTAGAGAAAACTCGTCGCCCAGATCAAGTAGTGCAAGAACTTCCAAAAGCGGAATTTTGGCAGTTAAAGCGATCGCGCGTTCCCGAAAAACAAATTGCCTTAAATTCAGGGTTAGACGAAGCCCAAGCCCAAGAATTTGCCCAGTTGCGGCGACAAACTGTGCATACAGAAGCTTATTTCAACTATGACACTCTCGCGCCTGGTGCTGTGGATGCACTGTTAAAAATTCAAGAAGCGGGAATTGATTTGGCAGTCATGACCATGCGCCGAGTTCGAGAACTAGATTATGCTTTTAAAAAACACGATTTAGGAAGATTTTTCCCGGAAAATCGTTGTTATTGCCTGAGTAACGACTACGTTAAAACTCGTGATATTGAAGATAAGCCCTTGTTAATGGCTAGGGCATTAAAAGAACTGCCTCCGGCTGCCGATACCTGGATGGTGGGAGATACGGAAGCCGACATCACCGCAGCTAAAAATTATGATATCAAGGTGATGGCTGTGGAATGTGGTATCCGCGATCGCACTCAATTGGAACTTTACCATCCCGATTTAATCGTTAAGGATTTCAGTGCTGCTGTAGATTTAGTTTTAAAACCCAAACACCTTGTCTAGAAAGGCTCTGTAGCTCTAACAGATTGAATTAATCGTACAAATGAAAGCAGGAGTCAGAATATGTATTCTGACTCCTGACTCTATATCTTTGAGAAGAACACATATAAACCATGTATTCTTTATGGAAATTTGCTTACAGCTAGTGGTTTACCGTAGAAAACTACTAACCAACCACAACAATATAAACGTTACTACGGTAGAGAACTGATTCGTTCCCAGATTGGTGAATGATGATATTTGTGGTAAGAGCCAGCTAGCAACTAGTCCCCCAGCGATTAAGCCAATAATTAAACTTATCAGGGTAAACAAAACTGCTCGGCCAAATTTGCCTTCCTTGCGATTGAGAAAGTAAATACTGGTGCCTACCCCAACCACCAATGCTAACTGCAAAATCTGCTCGCCTCCCTCTGGGTAAAACAAGCTGATAGAACTCAAACCAAGAAACCAAGCTCCTGGTAAAAGTATATCCGCAGGTGTTGGCTGATCCAGCATCCGTTGCAGCCATGCAGGTGACTGCTCACGAGGCGTTGGACTTTCTTTAGGAGGTGATTGCACTCGCAACTCTGGAAACCGGATGCGCTCAGGAACTTTAATTTTACCTTCCTGGCGCATCCGTAAGCGATCCATTAAAATCGCATCGTAAGCTGCTTCAATTACTTCTAAATGCTTGGCATCGCCACTATGTTGCTCGAATAGGCGATTACGAGCATCCTGAATTTCATCGAAGCTAGCCTCTTCTGATACCCCAAGTTTTTCGTAGGGATTTTGATCGCTCATGGGAGTTTGTTACTTCAGCCTCAGTCAGCGGCAGTCTTTTGTCGAATAAAAAACAGTTTTAGGTTTTGTTTTAATCGAAACTAAAGTCTCGACCTACTTTTATGCCCTACCAGGATAGTAGCACGGGTTAGTTTGATTGACTTTGTAATTTCAACTATAGTCACTTTAACATATCGCTATAACTCCGTGTATACCCTCATGTCGTTGCTTAATTCTGGCTTTAATCTAGAATTTGAACGGAGAGTACCTAAAATCCAGAGTTTTTATGAAAAAATTAACTTTACTGCTTTCAATTTGGCAAAATTACTGTGCCCTAATAGAATTTTTTTAATTATACTGAATAATCGCTTGTGGTATATATCCGCATATCGATTTAAAATTGAAACGTTTTAAGTTGCCATCTAACTAGAACTATTACGGCTAAAGTCAGAGCGCCTATCTACTGTGGCTAAAAGAAGTTTCGCGTTTTCATCGCCCACATTTCTGATTACAGTATTTATTTGTGAATGATCGGGATTCCCATACCGTAGCCATGTAGATTCTTAGTTAGTCCCAAAGTGGTAACTGCGTTTTTACGCAACCCTCTTGTTAATCTTACGAATTTTTGTGCAAAGTAATGGTCATGGCTCCTGCCAAGATTCTTGTAGTTGACGACGATCCTGCGGTTCGGAATTTAATCCAACGCTTTTTGATTAAACAGAACTATCAGGTGGAGGCTGCCGAAGACGGAAAGACAGCCTTAGCTCTATTTGAGCAATTTAACCCTGATTTGGTGATTCTAGACGTGAATCTACCAGATGTAACGGGGTTTAACCTTTGCCAAGAGATGCAAAGTCGTAATGGTGTTTTTGTTCTGATGTTGACTAGCCGTGCTGACGAAGCTGACAAAATTCGCGGCTTTGCCAAAGGTGCTGACGACTATCTCACCAAGCCTTTTGGGTTGGGAGAGCTAGAAGTCAGAGTCGGAGCGATTTTGAGACGACAGCGAGTGATAACTACTGCCGAGCAGAAACGCTTGGTATTTGAAAAACTGATGATTGATCCGGTGCGACGGGAGGTAGCACTTAATAACCAAGCAGTACCCTTAACTGCGCTGGAATTTGACTTGTTGCATTTTTTAGCAAGTCATCCAGGTCGAGTTTGGCGACGGGCAGAATTAATCCAAGAGGTGTGGGACTATGAATATGTCGGCGACCAACGGGTTGTAGATGTACATATTGGTCAAATTCGCAAGAAGATTGAAATTGATGCTAGTCAGCCAGCATTAATTCAAACTGTACGTGGCGTAGGGTATAAGTTTGAATCTCCTGCTCACCCCCAACATTTGGAAGCCAAGTCCTGAGTCTATAGTCTAGAGTTTTTTAACTCTTGACTGTTGACTTATGGGGTAGTGATCAGTGAATTTCTTTAGCTTCAGTAAAAGACAAATTTAGACAATTAATTAAACATAGATAGAATTGCTCAAATACTGACCAGACAGTTATTTGAAATGTTGGTTTATCAATTCAAGACGGTGGACAGTAAAGAAAGTCCACTGAAAAATATTTCTTTGGATCTGACTGTTTTGGCAGATATGTGCTTAGGTGAAGTTTTTAGGGGCGCATAGCTTGTCAATTTAATCTGAAATCGGCGCTTATAAACCGCATCTACACTTTAATTTACCTGCCTTTGCAGGTTTCATCACAAGGAGCTTAAGCCCCTTGTTTTTTCTTGCCCAGGCTCTAAGCTGACACTAATGTAAAAATACGTATACGCAGTAGGAGCAATTCATGAGTTGCCCTTGCTGCGTATAGTTTTGAGCAAGTTATAGAGCAGAATCTACTGAATCCTTTTTATTAGACATCTCCAAAAATTAAATATGCGTTATCCAGAATCCTTTTAGAGACGTAGCACTGCTACGTCTCTACAATCATTTTCGGAGATGTCTATTGTAATATTGCCCCGATATGCTTAATCGCTATTGGATCAAATCCCATTTATGGGGCACGGTTTGCCGTGCCCACATTTAGAGTATGAGCGAGAATAACGCCCGTACTTATGGAGTATCTAATAGATTAGCTGTTGCGGGTGAATCGATACTGGGCGTTTCTACTGAGGAGTGGTGGAATAAAGTTTCCAGATAGACTCGGGCAGCCCGGCGATCGCTATCTCCATTTTGGAGTAAAAACAATGATAGTGCCGCCGTCAATACCCTATTTTCATCCCAATCAGGATGGGTTTCTAAGTAGTTTTTTAAGGATTCGTGGAGTGTTTCGGGAATTTCTGTAAAGATGCTAACCGTTGATTTCATGAGATTTTCCTCCTATGAGGATAATCAAGAGGGACAAGTTGCTTGCGGTGAAGCGGCTTATGGCTTCCTCACCCTTATGGGTTCGGTAGTTTCTCATGGGGGAAACCCCCTTGGCGCTAGCCTCTCCCTTTGGGAGAAGACCGAACTACCTCACCACTCTTTTGTCATCCCGACAATCTACGTCTACATCTCAGGTAATATATTTTACACATTTGATGCCAACGGTTGAAGGAATTACAAAAGCAAGCCGAATCATTGTGCGCCAAGAGGGGGTGGGTTTGTCAATGCTGCGAAATGTTAAAAATGAATGTATAAAAAATAAATACGAACGAAAGAATAAGCATTAGAGCCTATTTTTCGTTACTTTACTTTATAAAAACTCAGTCCTTGAAGTTCTTTGCCACTGTTAATTAACAATCCCCAGTCAGAGGGTAAGAAGCCCATTAGTTCGTAGTGAACCTGTGGAAAACTGCTAAAATCCCTGTGGAAACCCTGTGGAATGAGTGAGAAAAATAGCAGCCAATGATAAGAATTACAAAAATGTCACCAAACTATGACATCTAAACTCATGAAATTAGCTTCTCAATCTCAGCTATCATCGTGGCTGCCCTCAATACATCCCCAAGTCTGGATTTTTGCGATAGGTAGATTTCTGTCGGAAGTTGGCACCGGCTGTACCCTGTTTTACGCCCCCATCTTTTTTGTGAATGAAGTTGGTTTATCTGCAACCAGTGTTGGGGTAGCCTTGGGTAGCGCCTCGATTTCCGGCATTGTGGGGAGGATTGTAGGTGGTTCTTTGGCTGATTCTGAACACTGGGGCCGCCGCCGCACTTTGTTGCTAGCGACGGCGATTTCAGCAATTGCTTCTCTGGTTTTAGCTGCAACCAATGATTTTACTATTTTGGTAATTGGTAGCTTGATTAGCGGTTTAGGGATAGGTTTCTATTGGCCAGCGGCTGAAGCTGTTGTGGCTGACGCTAGCCAGATTGACAATCGCCGCGAAACTTTTGCGATCGCACGACTGGCTGATAATCTTGGGTTAGCGATCGGAATTATGCTTGCTGGGTTTTTGATCGCGGTAATTGGGAGTTATCGATGGCTATTTATCATTGATGCCATCTCTTTTCTGATGTTTTTTGGGGTTGTCTATGTGGGAATTAGTAAAACCAAACAACAGCAGATAGGGGAATCTGAAAAGAAAGAACATTTTGCTTCTTGGATGGCAGTATTAAGCGATCGCCGTTTCCTGGTCTACATCGCAGTTAATATATTCTTTACAATCTATATTTCTCAAATCCATAGCACTCTGCCGCTTTACTTCAAAAACTTTGTTATCAAAAGTACTACCGAAGGATTTGCTCAAACTATTATTAGCGTTCTATTTGCTTGGCATGTGGTGCTAGCTATCATTTGTCAGTTGCCTGTCACCAGTTTCTTAAAACGCTGTTCTCACACACTGGCACTCACCGTTTCCGCCATTCTTTGGGGAGTTGGTTTTGGACTCATTTGGGTAAGCGGTACTGCCCCATCTTATAATTTAGTTTGGGTAGCATTGGCATTGGGAGTATTTGCAGTTGCAATTGTTTCTTATACTCCATCTGCCGCCTCTTTAGTGACTGAGTTAGCCCCAGAAAATCAACGTGGCGTTTATTTCTCCGTCAATGCTGTGTGTTGGGCGATTGGGTCTTTTATTGGTCATCCATTGGGTGGATGGGCATTAGATCAACCGCAAATTATTACCAATACTTTTTGGCTAGGATTCCCCTTGAGTGTGCTGATTGTCGTGGTGATTTTACAGTATCTCAATAGGATTTTAGCTGATACCAATTCTGTATGAAGATGCGCTAAACAATATTTAAGTACAAGGAAGAAAAACGAACCGCATAGACGCGGAGCGGCTTCCCGCAGGGTAGGACGCAAAGGACACAAAGAAAGAAGTTAAAAGTCCGGTTAATCACTTATGATTACCGCATCTGTGCAAAAATCGGAAAAGCCTCTTTCTCCCTGCCCCCTGCTCCCTTTCCTTCTCATTGGCGACGTTCTTGCAACTTACGATACACAGATTTCAAATCAACTTGATGGTGAGCTAAGGCAACCAAAGTATGATATAGCAAATCAGCCACTTCACCTGCGATCGCATCTGCTTCATCATCTTTAAAGGCCATTACCACCTCGGCGGTTTCCTCACCAATCTTTTTCAAAATTTTGTTATCGCCACCAGCGAATAACTTACAGGTATAAGAACTTTCTGTCGGATTATCGCGGCGATCGCATATTATTTGAAACAATTGCGACAACGTATCCCCTGGTGGTGGAACAATATTTCCTTCTATTTGGTGAAAGCAACTGCGTTCTCCAGTATGGCAAGCAACATCTCCTAATTGCTCTACCCCTATGAGCAACGCATCACTATCACAGTCATAACGAATACTTTGCACTTTTTGAATATGTCCAGAAGTCGCCCCCTTGTGCCATAACTCTTGCCGTGAACGGCTCCAAAACCAAGTTTCTTCAGTTTCTAAAGTTTTTTGTAACGACTCCTGATTCATCCACGCCATCATTAGGACAGTACCATCCAAATAATCTTGGACAATTGCAGGCACTAAACCCCGTTCATCGTAGTGAATTTTTTCAACAGGGATGGCGTAATGTAGCGATCGCAAATCGTTAGAAGACATACCAGCTAGTTTGCTCTAATGAGAATAACTTATGGATTCACGATACCATTCTGAATAGAGCAACTGGTATGTTTTTTGAATTTAACTATCTTATCTAGCTCTAAACAAGAGCATTGTGTTCCATTGCAGACTGCATTTTTACAGCACTTAAAGCAACTTTATGAGCTTTTGATGCCTCACCATACCAATGGATGGCCGAGTTAAAAGCTGCTCGGTAAAGATCCTGGTATGCTTCAGATAATCGAGTTTGAATATCTAGAGGCAAGTCTTTGTTGGACTTGTATAACATATTGTTATTTTTTTGGTTCAGTTAATTCTATAGGATAGAAATTCTAAGCAATTTTTAACCCTATCCTGAGATAGAGCTTTTTATTGTCCACTGTTAGGAGAGAACCTTGGTAAATACCACAATTAAAACAACAAAATCACAAGAGGTCTTCGCCGCTGCTCAAAACCTCATGCCCGGAGGAGTAAGTTCTCCAGTTCGTGCCTTTAAATCTGTAGGTGGACAACCCATCGTTTTTGATCGTGTTAAAGGCGCATATATTTGGGATGTAGATGGCAACCAATATATAGACTATGTAGGTACTTGGGGCCCAGCTATTTGCGGTCATGCTCATCCAGAAGTAATTGCAGCGTTGCATGAAGCTTTAGAAAAAGGCACCAGTTTCGGCGCTCCCTCAACTCTAGAAAATGTTTTGGCAGAAATGGTCATCGATGCCGTTCCCAGCATCGAAATGGTCAGATTTGTTAACTCTGGAACTGAAGCCTGTATGGGAGTTTTGCGGCTGATGCGGGCTTTCACCAACCGAGACAAAATCATCAAGTTTGAAGGTTGTTACCACGGACACGCCGATACCTTTCTTGTGAAGGCAGGTTCTGGTGTTGCCACACTTGGCTTACCAGACTCGCCAGGAGTTCCAAAAGCGGCAACTAGCACTACTCTAACCGCACCTTACAATGACCTAGAATCCGTCAAAGCCTTGTTTGAAGAAAACCGCGACGAGATTGCTGGCGTTATTCTTGAACCAGTTGTTGGTAATGCTGGATTTATTGCACCCGACGCAGGTTTCTTAGAAGGATTACGGGAACTCACTCACGAGTATGGAGCCTTATTGGTATTTGACGAAGTGATGACAGGCTTCCGCATTGCTTACGGCGGCGCTCAAGAAAAATTTGGCGTTACCCCCGATTTAACAACCTTGGGCAAGGTTATTGGTGGTGGTTTGCCAGTAGGAGCTTATGGCGGTCGCCGAGATATTATGTCAATGGTTGCCCCTGCTGGCCCTGTATATCAAGCTGGGACTCTTTCTGGTAATCCCTTGGCGATGACTGCTGGTATTAAGACTTTAGAATTGCTGCAAAAGCCAGGTACTTACGATTATCTTGAGCGAATCACTAAAAAGCTAGCAGATGGTTTGCTGCAAATTGCTAAAGAAACTGGTCATGCAGCTTGCGGCGGTCAAATCAGCGCAATGTTTGGCTTATTCTTTACCTCTGGCCCAGTTCATAACTACGAAGATGC
This sequence comes from Nostoc sp. ATCC 53789, assembly GCF_009873495.1. GTDB lineage: Bacteria > Cyanobacteriota > Cyanobacteriia > Cyanobacteriales > Nostocaceae > Nostoc > Nostoc muscorum_A. Next base: position 4,794,307 of record NZ_CP046703.1, read on the forward strand.
GAAAAAGTCTGATACAGCCAAATTCGGACGCTTCCATCGGGGTATGTTAGAACGTGGTGTTTACCTAGCACCCTCTCAATTTGAAGCTGGGTTTACGTCTTTTGCTCACACTGAAGAAGACATTGATCAAACTTTAGCAGTTGCACGGGATGTAATGTCTAGTCTGTAAGTTGTTAAGGGATTCCCAGATAAACAAGTATCCAGTTACCTCTCTCCAAACTAGGAGAGAGGCTTTGAATCTTACTCCCCTTCCCTTGAAGGGAAGGGCTGGGGGTTAGGTCTGTATTCCATGCAATTGGGAACCGCTACAGTAGGGGATCAAAGAAATTTTTTAACGGGTCTGTACTGTACCGTTATCACTCAAATAAGGTCACACCTTTGTCATAATTTCGCAATGCCTTCGTCAATGCAGTATGCAATATTTAAACTGTATTAAGTATATTCATGTTAACAAGGCAAAATTAATTGCCTTTTATTGTTATCTAAATTCCCTTCATATCTCGTAGTCTACGAAAACTAAGGTGCAAGAACGCTCTCACTTTCCTGGTGAGGGTTTTGTTTATAGATATTTAGATATCCGTAGAGTAAGGCATTTTTTCGGAGTCAGGGTTAGAGCTAACTTTAAAAGATATTACTAATCATGCTGTAGTTTGCATGACAAGGCTTATAAAATTGTAAAAAACTGCCATAAGTATTGTGAAAAAATGGTTCTAGCCTTGAAGGAGCTATGAAGTGGAGGACAATAAGTCATTTTTTGGTGTGCAAAAAATATTAATAGCGTTGCTTGTCTTGAGTACCACCACGATGATGTTTATCAAGTCAAGATCATCTGAGGCCCAAAGTACAGAAAATATAAATGTAAACAACCTACCAGCCAAAGTTGGGGCCCAACAGCAGATTGAAGAATTAAAAGCAACGATGCTTAAAATTTGGCAGCAACAAGCACAAATAAAGGGTCTTTCATATAATGTGCCACCAAGCTTTCAAGGAGCAATAGTTAGTGCGGCAAAACTTAGTCTCCAACAGAAAGTAATTGCTCTCACCTTTGATGATGGGCCATGGCCTGAAAGCACCGCCCAGGTACTAGATATTCTCAAAGAAAATCAAATCAAAGGGACATTTTTTGTCATTGGGCAGAATGTGAAAAATTATCCAGGCTTACTGAAGCGAGAAATTGCTGAAGGTCACGTAATTGGTAATCATACCTGGCATCATTGGTATCAGTTTTTGAATCCACAAGCAGCCGCTTATGAAATTGACCACACAGCAGACCAGATTTATCAAGTAACAGGGATTAAAACAAATCTATTTCGACCACCAGGGGGAATCATGCACAATGGAGTGGCTGATTACGCGAAAAATAGCAAATATGCCATCATCCTGTGGTCATCTGACTCTGTAGACTACTCACGTCCTGCTGTACCAAAGTTAATTAATAATGTGTTCAGAAGAGCCAAGCCAGGTGGAATTGTGTTGATGCATGATGGTGGTGGTAATCGCTCTAAAACTGTACAAGCTTTACCAGAAATTATTGCCAACTTTCGGAAACAGGGCTATAGCTTTGTTACTATCCCTGAACTTTTAGAAATGCAAGATAAGGATCAAAAGCTGATTACAAAACAAAACCAAAACCATTAGGTGGGCTTGCCAATTTAGCTCACCGTTATTACAATACAAAAAAACCGTCCAAAATTAACATTGAACGGAATTTTTATGTATTAATACTTTATTCCTACCTAATTCTGTTACTGATTGTACTAATACTTACAAGCTACAAGTCAGGAGGCAAAATTACCTGATCAATTGCGTGGATTACACCGTTACTGGCTGTGATATCTGCTTGTGTAACCTTAGCATCATTGACAGTTACACCAGTAGAAGGATCAACTTTAACGTTGATTGCGCCACCTTCGAGGCTTTTAACTTCACCAGACTTCAAATCACTGGACAATACCTTACCAGGTACTACATGGTAAGTTAAAATCTTGAGCAATACTTCTTTGTTGGCTGGGTTTAACAATTCTTTCAAAGCATCTGCTGGCAACTTAGCAAAAGCGGCATCGGTGGGTGCAAAAATAGTTAAGTTATCTTTGCCTTGCAATGCTCCAGTCAACCCTGCTGCTTTCAAAGCCTTGGTTAAGGTTGTAAAAGAAGCGTTTGACTCTGCCAACGCTAACAGGTTTTTGCCTTGATTGTCACTTGCCCCTGGGCCTGGTGGAGTTGTAGTAGGTTTCTCACCGGGTTGAGTTTCCGGGGTAGTACCTGGCGTGGGAGGTTTTGGTTCAATAGGTGTAGCACTACCACCACGGTTATAAGGAGGCTCGTTGAAAATACTGGGTCTGGGATTGGTTACACTACCTTTCTGTGCTACTTGTTTGCGCTTGGTATTGCCCTTTTGTGTTTCGGAAGCAGCCTCAGTAGGTGTGTATTGAGCGTTTAATTGAAGGCGTTGACCCTTGTTATAGGGGGCTTCGTTGAAAATACTGGGGTTAGGATTTAATACCTCTTTTGCTTCAGATGGTAAAGTAATGAGAAGGCTTAAACTAGTGAATCCTGCTATGCCTGCCAACGTGGTCAGCAATTTGCTGTTATTTGTCTTCATAAATTTTGTTTGTCTTTTTGTCCATACATTACATAAAGATTTATAACATTTTGCTATGCACAAAATCTAACCGAAGAGGGAAGTAAAATTTTTCCTCAGAAGAGTTTTTGCTAGCGAAGTAACATATATAACCTCGGATCAAGCTGATCGGTATGAAATATATCTACCATATATTTTATGTAATGAGTATATTTTCTCAGTCACACTGATAAAGAGTTAAAAAGCCTCACTTGGTGTAGCCTCAACTCTAAAAGAGTATGAAGAGCAACTAATGTAAAGAAAAATTACTTTAACTAAAGATACAATTGTAAAGTTTAAGAAGTTGACCAGTTATCAGGTATACAACATGCTGGAATTATACCAATGGGAACTATCTCAATACTCAGAGAAAGTGCGCCTAATTCTAGATTTTAAAGGACTAGATTACCGCAAAATAGAAGTTACGCCTGGGATTGGACAAGTAGAACTGTTCCGGCTGACTGGTCAGAAACAAGTCCCAGTATTAAAGGATCGTAATAAATATATTGCGGATTCTACGGAAATAGCTAAGTATTTAGACTTAGAGTATCCCGATCGCCCCATAATACCCCAAGATCCCAAAAAACGGGGTTTAACTTTATTGATAGAAGAATGGGCGGATGAATCTATAGGCATCAAAGGTAGGAAAGCGCTATTTGCAGCTGTAAGTCAAGATCAAAATTTCCGCAAGTCTTTATTACCCACCTCAACACCAGATATATTTAAAAGTCTGGTTGGAGGAGTACCTACTGACTTACTGACAGTGTTGGGTTTTGGGGTAGGTTATAGTCCAGATGTGATTCAGTCAGCGATCGCATCTTTAAAACAAGATTTGGAAGCGCTAACGTTATTATTGGCAGATAGTCCTTATTTAACTGGAGATGAGCCGACTTTAGCTGACTTGTCAGTGGCTGGCTTATCGATATTACTCAAGTTCCCCCCTGGCCCCTATCTGGATTTACCAGCTTCTATTAGAGGAAAAGGATTGCCAATCTTTTCAGAGAATATAGATTATGAACCATTCTTTACCTGGCGCGATCGCATTTACGCTCAATTCCGTAAACCATTAATCAGTAACACCTCAGCAGGGAGTGCGCCAACTTCGATTCAGATTGATTAGGGCATTGGGAATTGGGAATTGGGCATGGGGCATTGGGAATTGGGCATGGGACATGGAGATTAGGAAGATTAGGGAGAATAATTAATAACTAGTGACAAATGACCAATGACCAATGACCAATGACAAATGACAAATGACTAATCAGATGAATTCGGGACAGCCATTAGGTTCGGTTATTCAAGGTTCTCTAACTGAAGGTTTAGAAGTACGATTGCATCCTGACATTTCTGTGGAAGATATGCGGGTTGGTAAGTTTCTTGTTGTGCAAGGGATGCGATCGCGCTTTTTTTGTATGCTGACAGATGTAGCATTGGGAGCTGCTAATGCCCGAATTATTGCTAATCCCCCCAGTTGGGAAGACACTTTTTTACGGGATGTTTTAGCTGGAAGTGGTACTTATGGTACTATCAACCTCGCACCGATGTTGATGTTCACTCCCGAAGCGGAAGAATCTTTCTCCCCAACAAATGGCAAATCGGCAAATCCCTTTATCCCATCAGTAACGGGTTTAGCTTCCTTTGTGCCACAAACCAGCACGACGATGGAATTGTTGCCTGTTAAAACTATTCCTAGCCACTTTAGTCAAGTTTACGAAGCCAGTGTTGACGACTTTCGCCGTGTGTTTGGTTGGGAAGATGACCCCCAAAGGCGCAATTTTTCCATTGGGAAACCTTTGGATATGGATGTGCCCGTTTGTATCGATTTAAACCGCTTCGTGGAACGGAGTAATGGGGTTTTCGGGAAATCTGGTACTGGTAAATCCTTTCTAACTCGGCTACTTTTAGCAGGTGTTATCCGTAAAAATGCGGCAGTGAATTTGATTTTTGATATGCACTCTGAGTATGGCTGGGAAGCTGTCGCAGAAGGAAAGAACGTCAATACAGTTAAGGGATTAAAGCAACTTTTTCCAAGTAAGGTAGAAGTTTATACCCTTGACCCCGAATCGACAAAACGCCGGGGTGTGCGTGATGCTCAAGAACTTTATTTGAGTTACGAGCAAATAGAAGTTGAAGATATTAAGTTATGTAGTCGAGATTTAGGACTATCTGACGCAGCTCTAGATAACGCCAATATTCTATATAGTGAGTTTGGCAAGTCTTGGATTGTCCAACTGCTGAACATGACTAACGAAGAAATCGAGATGTTCTGCGACGAGAAACGTGGACACAAAGGCTCGATTATGGCATTGCAGCGCAAACTCTTGCGGATGGACAGCTTGAAGTATATGCGAGCAGTTTGCCCCCAGAATTACATTAGTAAAATTGTGCAATGTTTGGAATCTGGGAAGAATGTTGTGATAGAATTTGGTTCCCAGTCTAATATGCTCTCTTATATGTTGGTGACGAACATGATCACCCGACGTATCCACGAGCATTACGTCAAAAAAGCAGATAAATTTTTGCAAAGCAAAAACCCTTGCGATCGCCCCACGCCGTTGATGATTACCATTGAAGAGGCACACCGTTTTCTTGACCCGGCTATCGTACAAAGCACTATCTTTGGGACTATTGCCCGTGAGTTGCGGAAGTATTTTGTCACACTTTTGGTAGTTGATCAACGTCCATCAGGCATAGATAATGAAGTCATGTCCCAGATTGGAACTCGCATTACCGCTTTGCTTAATGACGAAAAAGACATTGACGCGATTTTTACGGGTGTATCTGGTGGTAGCGGACTGCGATCGGTACTGGCAAAGTTAGACTCTAAACAACAAGCTTTAATTTTGGGTCATGCCGTACCCATGCCCGTAGTAGTACGTACCCGTCCTTACGACGCAACTTTTTACGAAGAAATTGGTGAGCCAGCCTGGGAAGAAAAACCTGACGCGGAAGTATTTGCTGCTGCTGAACTCGCCAAAGCTGACCTGGGATTTTAAATAGTTATTTGTCATTGGTCATTGGTCATTGGTCATTGGTCATTGGTCATTGGTCATTGGTCATTGGTCATTGGTCATTGGTCATTGGTCATTGGTCATTGGTCATTTGTCCTACGGGAAGTCACTGATTAATCTACATCAAGATTAATCCCTTAGCGACCAATGCCCAATTCCCAATTCGTAACATCCCTCCATCCTCACAAGAAATTAAGTTCGGTTATCCGGCTACTTTTTGGCAACAGAAGAGGGGTTTTTGAGGTCACTATAGATATAGTCAGTAATTTCAAGGAAGCCTAAATTTTTTTCCAAACGACCAATTTTGGATTACAATTGAAAGTTTTATCTTAAGATACTTTACTATCTGCCTGATTTATCGTACTATAAAACTAAGTGAACTCATACCGACTTCGGATTTACTTGTTACCTCAGTAACTACCTAAAGTAAGAATTCTCAAAAATAACCACTGTGCTAATAAGAGATTGAAAATTTAGGGAAGGTAGGGGAACCTATCTTAGGGGCTTAACGTCTTAAAAGCGTCTCTATCAATTGATAATTGTTTTTAGTAGCTCCTAATATTTCGTGATAGATTTACTACCTTTATCCATCCATTTTAGTAAGAAAACATACATTTTATTTACGGAGTAGAGGACAACGCACCAATGCCTACTGTCAATACCCAAACGGAAAATCTCAACACCAGATTCACGGCTGATATGGTGCGAACCTATCTGCGAGAAATTGGCCGTGTACCACTGCTAACACGTGAACAAGAGATTGTATATGGGAAGCAGGTTCAACAAATGATGACGCTCATCGATGCCAAAGAGGTTTTGGCGAAGAAACTGCACCGCGAACCGGATATGTCAGAGTGGGCTGACGTGGTTCAACAATCGGAAACTGAAGTACAACAAACAGTAGCTCAAGGTAAGCGGGCAAAGCAAAAAATGATCGAAGCGAATTTGCGCTTGGTCGTTGCTATTGCGAAAAAATACCAAAAGCGAAATATGGAATTTCTGGATTTAATTCAGGAAGGAACACTAGGATTAGAGCGGGGTGTGGAGAAATTTGACCCAATGAGGGGTTATAAGTTCTCGACTTACGCTTACTGGTGGATTCGCCAAGCTATTACCCGCGCGATCGCTCAACAAGGACGTACTATCCGGTTGCCGATCCACATTACCGAAAAACTGAACAAAATCAAGAAAGTACAGCGTGAGTTGGCTCAAACCTTGGGGCGATCGCCCACTCCAGCCGAAATTGCCAAAGAACTGGAACTAGAACCTGCTCAGATCCGCGAGTACCTGAATATGGCGCGTCAACCAGTGTCTTTGGACGTTAAAGTTGGCGATAACCAAGATACTGAGTTGCAAGAAATGCTCGAAGATAGCGGGCCATCACCAGAGTATTACACCAACCAAGAATTCTTACGCCAAGATTTGAACAACCTACTAGCAGAACTAACCCCGCAACAGCGAGAAGTTTTAGCTCTACGCTTTGGTTTAGAAGATGGTAACGAAATGTCATTGGCGAAAGTGGGTGAGAGATTGAATCTCAGCCGCGAACGTGTCCGCCAGTTAGAGCATCAAGCTTTGGCTCATCTGCGTCGTCGTCGCGCCAATGTCCAAGAATACGTTGCTAGTTAAATATGGAGACGCGAAATCCCGCGTCTCTAGAGCATGATGAGCCTCCTGAATTCAGGGGGCTATTTTTTTATACTGATAGCCAGGAAAAATATTTTGATCTAAGGCTGTATTTCTACGGCGACAAAACCGAGAAAATACTATCAGTATTTTTATTTATTAAAAAGTAAAAAAACAAGGTAAAACAAAACCCATATTGATTGAAAGGATCTAATTTCTGATTAACCTCACCCAATCAGATGATTCTATTGGATGAAGAATAACTCAAACTATATTAAGTAATGTAAAGTTAATTAAATTGCTTTGTAGTAAAGGGTTTAGTCCTATTTGAAGGGATCAAGCCCTTACTACAAACCTTTAATTGTTTACGTCGCTCTACTTCCCCTAACTGGTGGTAATCTAAGATTGTTGGGCTAGATTAAATAAAAACTTTGGTTTTTGACAGTTTTCTTTTTTGGACAATAGTAATATAAGTCGTTAACAAAGTCTTTTGACAATTAAGACTTGGTTATAGTTTAAGTAAGTTCTAAAGAACTTAGTTGATTTTTTAACAGGAGAAGTAGGGTGCTTAACAACCTTTATCAGTTCTTATCTCCCCGCCAGTGGGGAATTTCCCTAGCGGGCTTAGGCTTACTTCTCGGTTTGGGCTTTATAGGCAAGCAGACTCAAGTCGTACCGGTTACAGATTCTCCATTATCATCGGCTCAGATTCAAAAAACCACAACCTCCGAAAACTCCCTTTTGTCGCAGCTAAGAAAAGTTAGAGAGCAGAGAAGTCAGCTAAGAGCATCTGCTGGAGAGAGAGGGATTTTTGTACATCAGAGCGGAAAAACACTCCCTAAAACCACAGCGCTGGTTCCAGATTCTCAGGGAGCTACAAAAGGTACAGAAAGTTTACCAAAAGTGAATTTTCCTGTCAAAGATGGGGTTTATCTCTATGGTCAATCGCCAAAATCAAACCAGCTTGGTCAAGGTTACATCATATTTCAAAAGCAGCAGGACAAGATAACTGGTGCATTGTATATGCCCCAATCAGAATTTAATTGTTTTCAAGGTACGCTCAACAAGTCAGGAGAGTTGGCGATGACGGTTAATAGTTCGTCAAATGAAGCCAGTACTCCTCGATCAAATCAGGTAGCTGCAAACAGCAAACTACCTAAAGTCAGTGAAGATGAGTTCAGCAGTTATCCTTACTCAGTGGCTCTGCAAGACTTTTATCAATTAAATTCCATCACAGCTAGCGATCGCCGCACGTTGCAAATGTGCAAATAATCGTTAAGTTAATACTCAATTCCTGGTTGCGCTTTCACACCTTGATCGCGGAAAGGGTGCTTAATTAAGGTCATTTCGGTTACGAGGTCAGCACGCTCAATTAAACCTGCTGGTGCGCCTCTACCTGTGAGAATAACGTGCTTGTTAGCTGGTTTTTGCGCCAAACCCGATAAAACGTCCTCTAATGGTAAGTAAGCCATTTTGAGGGCAATATTGATTTCGTCTAACAACACCAGATGAAAGTCTGGGTTGCGGATGTATTCTAATGATTTTTCCCAGGCGGCGCTAGCTTTGTCAAGATCGCGATCGCGGTCTTGAGTTTCCCAAGTGAAGCCTTCGCCCATTGCATGAAATTCTATCTGGTCTTCCCAATAGCTGAAAACCCTTTTTTCTGAAGGTTCCCAGCTTCCCTTAATAAATTGGATGATTGCTACTTTATAGCCGTGACCTAGCGATCGTAACACCATCCCCAAAGCCGCAGTGGTTTTACCTTTACCATTACCAGTATTTACAATAATTAACCCTTTTTCTGGGACAGCTTCTGCTATGCGCTTGTCTTGCACTTCTTTGCGTCGCTGCATTTTTTTGCGGTACTGTTCATCAGTCAGAGATGAAGACATTACCTCATCAATCAAGCGCCCAATTTCTTGATCTTGGTTTAATTCTTGTGGTGTATCGTTTTTCATTAAGCTTGTCTAGAAATAACTGTTAAAAGTGTTGGGAATGAACCAAAATCTTCTTACTTATCCAATTTCACTTAAATTACTTGATTGGAAATGTCCAGTAAGTTTTCATGTGAAATATTAATAGTATGTTAGCTTTATTAATGATTTGCAGACAAGTGGAAATATCTATGATACACAAACTGAACTTATAATTTGAGTTTACTATTACTGTTTTAAATAATTTAATATGTTCATTAAAGCATTTTAACAAAAAAAGTTTCTGATTATCTCCTTTAGTAAAATTATGAGTTAGATGCTTTAAGTCTTAGGAGCTATGATGTCTAATATCAGGAGCATTTATGGATGTTGTTGTTTCCATTTTTCCCATAAAGGCTGCGTATCCTCTGGTTGTCCATCATAGTTGAGTAACTGATCTGAAATTATCACCCATGACTGGGCACTGCGTGTCCAAATGTTACCTACTGGGCGTAACCAACTTGTATCATCTAAGGTTCCAGCTTTGACATTGATAGTATCAGTTTTATAAGTCCGTTCATGAAACAATCGCGTTCCGCAGTCGCCACAGAATAGGTTATTTACTTCACGTCCGCTATCATTTTTCCGAGTCCAAGCTTTCGGTTTTCCCTGAACAATTACAACAGCATCTCGTAGTACTGTAAGAGACATACCAAAGGCACTAGACGATTGTTTCTGACACTCCTTGCAGTGGCATAGGTAAAGGGTTAAAGGTTGGGCATGAATTTCATAACGAATCTGTCCACATTGACAACCTCCAGTATATGGAATCACAAGTTTTATCTCCTGACAATTTGTGTTGCTTTATTGTAACTAAAACTATCTCAATCTTAGAGCGGGTTTTAGTAGACACAAACAGAAGACTTATGAACACGATTCTCTGTGCTTCCCTAAATCCTCTTCATCCTTCATCTTCATCCGATTCATCATCCTCACTCCAATACTGTTGAGGTGCATTTCCGTGAACTTCTAAAATTTTTGGTTTTTTGATTTTGTTATCAGGTGGATTAATCGCTTCTAACTGCACATCAAATTTCCAGTTATCACCAAAATCATAAAGATAGGTCATTTTATTACCTGGTTCTAGAGACACATCACCAATCTGCACTTCGTCGGCAAATGGGGGTGTTTCCATATAAGCATGACCGATTTTTATGATGCGACCAAAATGGTCTTTATAACTAAACTCGTACAGGTGATCGTAATCAAAGTCAAAAGCATCAAGAATTGTCTCTGCTAGCCAGCTTAATGGTTTTTTGGCTGGTATGGCAATGCGTCGCCAAGCCTTAGAAAGGGATACTTTGAAAATATAAATCCCGTCAGTAAAGCCTTGCTTGGGAACAAGTAAATTATGCTCCCATTCTGGAAAAAAGGGTTGAAAATATGACTGTAATTTCCCAAAAGTTACATTTACATCATCCTGTAATTCTCCTCGTATACCCAATGGAAAAAGGAATTGCAACATAGCATCACCAAATGGCAAGCATTGTAAACTAGTAATGCGCCATCCTTTGCCTTCTTTTGGCTTTCCATGTTTAATAGATAAAAATCCAAATAACTCTAATAGGGCAACATTATGCAGACCGGGGTAATAACTAATATCGTGTTGGTGTTCATATTTAGGGAATTTTAAACCTTTATCTGGGACACGGGGCCAAAGTTGAATACATCTAAATAAATTCCCCAATGAATCTTGATGTTCACCTAAGATTTCGTTATTTCCCCAAATCAACCAGGCTTCTAATAAATTGAAATAGCGTTCTGTTAAATTCAGGTTTGACCATGATTGCAAAGTTGCTGCGTCTAAAACTAAAATCTGCTTCTTCCCTTGGGATCTAATTTGGGCTATCCCAGAACTGCGTAATAGCAGATATAGTCCATTAATGTAAGGGTATGATTTCTGTACAGGGCGTTTGAGTTTAGTTTCAATTGGGTGACTTAACAGAGAATTCAATTCTGATAGTACTTTCAGTGGTAGAAGATTATTAACACTACTAACTTCCACTCCATTCGGTTGTAATAAATCTATCAGAGTTTGAAAATCACGCAAAATTGTACCGGGTTGATTTTCATCAATACTGAGTTCTTGCAAGAGTTGTTGTTGTGACTCTGTTAAGGAAGGTAGTTCAGGATTGAGTGTGCGTTCTAGTCGCGCAAATAAATCTTCCATAAATAAAAATTATAAATTCTCAATTCACAATTTAACCTTGTGTTCTTTATACGATGATTACCAAAATTATCCTAATAAACCCTGACCCTATAAGTGTCATAGTAGGTTTATCAAGACCGTAAGCTTAATGAGATGTGAATGATAATATTCTCATCTTCTAGTTGACAATCCCAGGAGTTTGATATGAATAGTAACACTCACCGTCTACAGATGATTTTAGCTGATACACCTATTAATACAGTATTACCTGCGATCGCTCAACTAAATCTACCTAACTGGTGGTTAGCCGGTGGTGCAGTCCGAAACACTGTTTGGTCTTCGATTTTTGGCAATGACTGTGGGTTAGGTATTAAAGATTTTGATATTGCATTCTTTGATATAGAAGGAAATCGTTCTCAAGAACTAGCAGCAAAGGCGACTCTCACAGAACAATTTCCTCATGACGAGTTTGATGTCAAAAATCAAGCCAGTTTTGCTCGTTGGCGGTTTGGTAGCAGACCTTACACTAGTACAGAAGATGCCATTACAGAGTGGCTGCACACTGCTACTGCTGTCGGAGTTCGACTAGATACACAAGACCAATGGCAATTTTTCACTCCTTACGGATTAGATGACCTGTTTGATGGAATTATTCGACCTACACCAGCACATACTCATAATATGGATGCCCACAATAAGGCATCTGGATTCTTGCAGAAGTGTCCTAATCTGCGTTTGGCGTAAAAGTTAGAGTAGCTTTTCCGTTACAAGGGAATAATCGCGTTTCAATTTATAACCCTTGAATACGGAATCACAATGTTAATAATTTTCTACCACTGGGAATAATTAAAGTAGAACCCCTTTTATGACAAGACGAGGGGTAGTACTAATTTTGTAAGTTTATAGGCAAAAATCAATGCCAAATCGTACTGGATACCCAATCAACTCAACTCTCCACGAAGGAATCCAAACAATTATTTATCAAACACAAATGCCAAAGACGCAACAGCGAGTTATCCTCAAGTTGCTTAAAAATGAATATCCTACCCTTGAAGCCTTTACTCGCCTGAAAAATGAGTATCAAATTCAGCAAGGTTTAGACCATCCCAACATAGTTAAAGCCATTAGTCTAGAAACCTTTGCTAACCGAGTGGGACTGTTATTAGAAGACTTTGGTGGTCAATCTTTAGCCCAAATTCTTCAGACAGAAAAACTTGACTTAATTAACCATTTAAATATTGCTATTCAACTGACTAAAGCTCTAGATTATTTACATAAACACCAGATTATTCATAAAGATATCAAGCCTAGCAACATAATTGTTAACTCCCAGACAGGTATTGTTAAACTCACTGACTTTGGTATAGCCTCCCGCCTCAATAAGGAAAATCCCCAATTTAATAACCCTAACTGCGTTGAAGGTACACTTGCCTACATGTCTCCTGAACAAACAGGGAGAATGAATCGTATTCTTGATTATCGTACTGACTTTTATTCTCTCGGTGTGACTTTATATGAAATGCTCACCGAGAAAACACCATTTTTTAGTCAAGACCCCTTAGAACTAGTTTATAGTCATATTGCTGTTCAACCGATAAATCCACAGTTATTAAATCCAACACTTCCTAACGCCATCTCAGAAATTGTGCTGAAGTTGATGGCGAAAAATGCTGAAGACAGATATCAAAGTTCTATAGGATTATTAGCAGACTTAGAGTTATGTCTTAACCAGTTAAAATCTCAGGGTATAATTACTGATTTTGTTCCAGGTCGTTTGGATGTCTTAAGCCAGTTATTAATTCCTCAAAAATTATATGGTCGTGAAAGCCAAGTTAATGAACTGCTAGCTGCATTTGAACGCGTTACATCTGGAACTAGTGAGATGATGCTAGTTTCTGGTTATTCAGGTATTGGTAAATCAGTTTTAGTTAACGAAGTTAATAAACCCATTACTCGCAGACAAGGTTACTTTATTTCTGGTAAATTCGACCAATTAAAACGAAATATACCTTATGCTTCTTTAATTCAAGCTTTTGCTTATTTAATGCGGTATTTACTGACAGAGAATAATGAAAAAATAGAAACCTGGCGTGAAAAAATATTATCAGCTTTAGGAACAAATGGTAAAGTCATTACTGACGTAATTCCAGAAGTAGAATTAATTATTGGTACACAGCCAGATGTTGCCCAAATTGGTGCAACAGAATCACAAAACCGATTCAATCGAGTTTTTAAAGAATTTATCCAAGTTTTTACCCAAAAAGAACATCCCTTAGTCATATTTTTAGATGATTTGCAATGGGCAGATTCAGCCACATTGAATTTAATCCAACTACTTATAACTGATAATGACAGCAAACATCTATTATTTATTGGTGCATATAGGGATAATGAAGTTAATGCAGCACATCCTTTAATTCAAAAAATAGAAGAGATTAAGAATGCTGGCACAGTTGTTAATAACATTGTGTTGCAAGCTTTGAATTTAGAGAATGTGACTCAACTAGTTGCAGAAACTTTACAAGAAGCAGATATTAACCCTGATTCTGAATACAGAACTTTTAGCGATAAGATTATCCAGCTAGCTGAATTAATTTCTAATAAAACAGGTGGAAATCCATTTTTTCTCACACAACTTATTCAAGCACTTCATCAAGAAGAACTTTTGAAATTTGACTTTATTCAGGCCCAATGGCAATGGAGTTTAAAGGATATTCAAACAATTGGAATTACCGACAAAAATGTAGTTGAGCTAGTTGCCAGTAGAGTTGAGAAGCTACCAAAATCTACCCAAGATGTTTTAAAATTAGCAGCTTGTGTGGGTGACAGATTTAGTCTTGATGTTTTATCGATAGTCAATGAAAAATCACCTTCCTTGACAGCCAATGATTTACACTCAGCTTTGCAAGCGGGATTAATTCTACCTTTAAGTGAAGCTTACCGTATTCCTTTAGTTTTTAATCAAGAAGAAGCGGTTAATTTAAATTTAGACACTTCACGAGTGGGTTACAAGTTCTTGCATGATAGAGTACAACAAGCAGCATATTCGCTGATTCCAGAAGAACTCAAGAAATCTACTCATTCAAAAATTGGACAATTGCTTCTACAAAATATCCCAAAGGAGGAAATAGAAGCTAATATTTTTGATATAGTTAATCAGTTGAATGTAGGTATTGTTAACCTAATAGAACAATCTGATAAAACTGAATTGGCACGATTAAACTTAATTGCAGGGCAAAAAGCTAAAGCTTCTACAGCTTATGAAGCTGCGCTTAAGTACTTCACAAATGGGATAGAACTTTTAAGTATAGACGCTTGGCAAACTGAATATACCTTAACTTTATGTTTATATGAAGGAGCCGCAGAAGCAGCCTATCTGGGCGGTAATTTTCAGCAGATGCAGCAATGGGCTGCGGTAGTGCAGCAAGAAGCCAAAATCCTTCTAGATAAAGTGAAAGTCTATGAAGTACAGATTATCGCTTCTATCATTCAAAGCCAACAACTAGAAGCCATTCAGATAGCAGTATCAATTCTAGAATTGTTAGGAATAAGTTTTCCAGATGAACCGACATCAACTGATATTCAGCAGGGGATGGATGATATTGCTGTTTGTTTGAAAGGGAAAGCCATTGCAGATTTAATTAACTTACCATTAATGTCTGATCCGAACAAGATTGCAGCCATGAAAATCTTAATGGGAGTTCTCCCTGCGGCTTTTCAAACGGCTCCTGTAATGATGCCAATTATTGTCTGTAAAATGGTCAATTTGTCCTTAAACTATGGCAATACGGCTGTATCCGGGTATGGTTATAGTCTTTATGGCTTACTTCTTTGTGGAGTTCAAGGAGAAATTAATTCTGGCTATGAATTTGGTAAATTAGCTTCTAGTTTGGTGTCACAATTTCATGCTGAAGAACTCAAAGCTAAGATTCTAACGGTTGTTAGCGCTCATGTTATGCACTGGAAAGAGCATGTTAGGGAGACATTAACATCATCAATGTCTGGATATGCTAGTGGTCTAGAAACCGGAGATTTAGAATATGCTGGCTATTGTGGTTACATTTATCCCTATCATTCCTTTTGGTTGGGCAAGGAACTTTGGGTTTTAGAAAAGGAATTAATAGCTTACTGTGAATCGCTGAAAAAAATCAATCAGCAAGTAGCTTTAACTTGGAATTTAGTATATTTACAAACAGTTTTAAATTTGAAAGGAAATTACGAAAATGTAGACTGTTTAATTGGAGAAGCTTACGACGAGCAAAGTATGCTGCCAATTCATCAGCAAGTAAATGATCTTTACACAATTAATCATTTATTTGTCAATAAACTAATGCTCTCTTACATATTTGGAGATTATTTTAAAGCTGTAGAAAATGCTGCGATCGCAGAAAAATCTTTAGGTGGTGTCACAGGGTTGTTTGTTGTTCCACTGTTCTATTTCTACGATTCTTTAGCACACTTGGCTATATATCATACTGCTAAAGAGTCACAGAGGCAAGCTATTCTAGAAAAAGTCCAAGCTAATCAGCAAAAAATGGAACTCTGGGCTACTCATGCTCCGACAAATCACTTACATAGATTTTATCTCGTGGAGGCAGAACGGTGTCGGATTTTGGGTCAAAAGCTGGAAGCAATGGACTACTATGAAAATTCTATTGCCAAATCTCAAGAGAATGGTTTTCTCCAAGAAGAAGCTTTAGCTTATGAGTTAGCAGGAAAATTTTATCAATCTCTAGGTAAAGAGTTAATTCATCAAACCTATATAACTAAAGCTTATTATGCTTGTATTCGTTGGGGTGCGATCGCTAAAGTTAAATACTTGGAATCAAAATATACTTTTCTAGTAGGACAAACTACTACTGTAGAAACTACTACTTCCAAAATAGATACAATTCACCTCACCACTACCACAACTACGAATAGTAGTAGCTTAAGCGATTTTTTAGACTTTAATACATTCATCAAGTTTTCGCAAGCGATTACCAATGAAATTGTTTTAGAGAATTTGTTGAGCAAGCTCATCAAGATTTTACTAGAAAATGCTGCCGCACAAAAAGCAGTACTACTCCTACTCAAAGATAATCAACTATATATCGAAGCTTCTGGAAATGCTACCGTCAATGTAGTGACAGTTTTACCCTCTATTACGGTTGAAACTTATCAGGATTTACCGCTCTCTGTGATTAATTACGTTTTTCGCACTCAGCAATATCTTGTGTTGAATGATGCAATAACTACAGAACCGTTTAACCTTGATATTTATATTCAGGAATCTAAAATAAAATCAATCTTTTGCTTGCCGATAATTTACCAATCACAGCTTACAGGAATTATTTATTTAGAAAATCAGTTGTCATCAGGAGCTTTTGTTACAGAAAGAATAGAGGTATTAAAAGTCTTGGTTTCTCAAATGGCTATTGCCATACAAAATGCCAGTTTGTACACAAGAGAACAAGACAAATCTAGAGAATTAGAACAGTCAATCAAAGATTTACAAGAGGCACAACTACAACTTATTCAAAGTGAAAAAATGTCTTCTTTAGGAAATTTGGTTGCAGGTGTAGCACATGAAATCAACAATCCAGTTGGTTTTATTACAGGTAGTATCGCCCAAGCAAAAGATACTGTTAATGATTTGATAGGCTATCTGCAACTATACCGAGAAAAATTCCCGAATCCTGGTGCTGAAATTGAAGAAAAAGCCGAAGAAATAGATATAGATTTTCTACTAAAAGATTTACCCAAAATGATTGATGGTATGACGGTAGGAACACAGCGCATTCGCAACATTAGTACTTCTCTTCGTACTTTTTCACGCGCTGATACTACCTCTAAAGTATTAGCTAATATCCACGAAGGTATTGATAGTACTTTGTTGATTTTACAGCATCGTTTGAAAGCCGATCATAACCGTCCAGCGATTCAAGTCATTAAGGAGTATGGAAATATTCCATTAGTGAAATGTTATTTAGGACAATTGAATCAGGTGTTTATGAATATTATTGCAAATGCAATTGATGCTTTAGAAGAAGCAAATATTGGTCGTAGTTTTATGGAAGTTCAAGAAAGCTATCCAAATATTATTACTATCTTAACTAAGATAGAAGAGAATAACAATCTGACAATTAAGATTCAAGATAACGCTAAAGGAATGTCAGAAGAAGTTAAAGCTTGTATCTTTGAAAATCTATTTACAACCAAATGCGTAGGAAAAGGTACAGGATTAGGATTATCTATTAGTCGCCAAATTATAATAGAAAATCATAGTGGAAGTTTGATTTGTGAATCAGTCTTGGGACAAGGAACAGAATTTATAATTTCTATTCCAGTTTTGGGATAATAATATCTCATGATAGAGATAGATTAGCAAAGCTATAGCAACCGATACTCGAATTATTTGATAATTCGGGTATTTTGTTTGTCAGGAATAATTCATTACATTCTCTTTTTCAAGCTTGTTAAAGTAAAGGTTATTTTGCTGTTAAAAACTATGCAACTGGTAAAATAATTACTTAACCAAATCAACATAAAACTGGTCTAATTTAGCACTTAAAACTTTACGTATTGCCTGCTATCATAATAACTAATTGTATACATCAAATCTTGTACTATCTTTCTCATTTACTAACTGATATAAAAATAAACTCTAACTAAATATGCAAGAATTTTAGTCTAGTTTTTATCAGCCCATATCAGCCGTAAATTAAGTTTGCAGGAAGTTACAAGATGCGAAAATCGTAAAAATTAAGGTGGTTATCCTGTGGAAAAAAGAAGAGAAGGTGGGCGGATAGTTCCAAAGGCTATCTCGTTTTTGTTAAATCAGATTAGCTTGATTGTGCTTGCAGTTATTCTTGTGCTGTTTATTGGAGGTAGGTTTGAATTAGCAAGTGCAACTCAACCTAACGCAGAATTAGAAATTCAAAAACTAACATCCTGTTACGCACTGGGAACTGATGCCATTGGTAGAGGAAATCTCCTTGAGGGAAAAAATATTTATCGAGATTGTTTTACTCAAGATTCAGTCCTGACTGCCATTTTTCCTGATGGAACAACTCAAACAAACTATGGGACAGATTCTTGGGCAGATTTTGTCTATTCAGTATTTCAAGGGAATGGTTATACAGCTACCCAACATTTGATGGGTACGATCAACATTTCACTTGAGAATAATAAAGCAGTGATGACTTCTTATCTCCATGCGACTCACAAGCGCTCGGAAACTAGCATTGATGTCGCTAATGGCACTTATGAAGATCAAGTTGTCAACATAAATGGGCGCTGGAAAATTCGTAAACGTACTCTCAAACTTATCGATTTCTTGAATCTCAGTTCACCGACAGTTGATTCTTCAAATGCTAATGCCCGAAGCAGTAATTCCTCCGCTAACTTTGTAAGACCAAAAATGTCTGGTTTCAATAAATAATCTTTCACAGCGATAAGGCAAAAATAAAAAGTAAAAAGTAGAGAGTACTTTTTACTTTTTATTCTGTTTAATGTATGAGTAAAGAAGTTCGCGTAGGCGTAGCTCGTCGTAGACATCGCTCCGAGGATTTACAATTAAACATGGACTATTACCACCACTTCCATTACTTACAATAACGACAGTAATACCAGCTTTTGGGCAAACTCCTAAACAACTGGTGCTAACTACCCGAAATTCACCCCATAATCCCTCAATTTTTAAACGAGATTTTAACCAATTCTCTAAGTTTTCAGAAGCCGTTGAGCCTGATTGCTCGTTTGCACATTGCGAACACACAAGCACCAAACCAGACTCCCATCGTGGAGGAACACTGGGAATAGAAGTTTCTAACGGGCGAGAATTTATTAAAGGCGATGTCTGCTGAGAAGTAGATGCAAAACTTTTAAAGATACGTTGAAGCAATCTTTTAATACGCTTGATCAATTTTTTCATGGACGATCCTATTTGTTTCTCTGAACAACTTAAAAAGACCTCTCCCTGGTTTTACTATGTAAAACCGTCCCTCTCCGAAGCGGAGAGGGATAGAGTTGAACTTTAATAGAGGTTTGTTGAAGAGGATAGTGGAAAATTGCCGTTTAGTCTGTTCTAGTAGATCATTTAGTTCCAACAAGAATCAGCGTTTCTGAGCAATTTGCTGCAAGTATGCAATTAGCTGTTCTCCGGCGGTGTCAATGTGTCGTTTTAACAACCTGACAGCAGATTTTGTATCTTGCTTTTGACAAGCATCTAAGAGTTGATAGTGTTCTTTTTGCGATCGCTCTTGGTAATCCATCTGCGCTAATTGTACGCGAACATAGCGATCGCAATTAACGTGTAAAGTTTTAATCATCCCCAACAACCTGGGACGTTCAGCAGTGGCGTACAGCGTCGCATGGAATTCCCAGTTAAGTTTTGCCAACATACCTGCATCAGTTGCTTGGTCTGTCGCTTCCAAAATCACAGCAGCTTTTTCTATATCTGTTTCCTTGAACTTGGGTATTGCCAATTGCATCGCTTTCACTTCTAAGGCGCTGCGAATTTCACAAATTTCTTGCGCCTCTTGTGCTGTCAACACTGATACGATCGCACCACGATTTAGATGCAGTGTCACCAATCCTTCTGCTTCTAGCTGCTTGAGCGCTTCACGCACGGGAATACGACTAACTCCAAACTGAGTGGCGATTTCATCCTGTCTCAGGGATTGTCCTTCTTGAAAAATGCCGCGCAGAATCGCTTCCCGCAAAGCATCGGCAATTAAATCTGGGGTACTGCGTTGTTGCAGCACATTGGCTGCTAAGTCATTTAAGTTCATATTGGATATTGTATACAAAATAGAAAAGATTGTATACAATATCCAAAGTAAGTTTTTTAAACATCCCTTCAATACCACGGGAGACAATTATGAGCATCGCATCTCAACCAGACCGAGTTATCATCTTCGACACCACGCTACGGGATGGCGAACAGTCACCGGGCGCAACCCTCAATGTAGAAGAAAAGCTGGCGATCGCTCATCAACTAGCTCTCCTTGGTGTCGATGTGATTGAAGCAGGTTTTGCCGTTGCTAGTCCGGGAGATTTTCAAGCTGTCAAAACCATTGCTGAACAAGTTGGAATACCTGGTGGGCCAATCATTTGCAGTTTAGCTAGAGCGATTCGCCAGGATATTCACGCCGCCGCCGAAGCCTTGAAGGGCGCAGATCGTCCGAGAATCCACACGATGATTTCTACCTCTGATATTCACCTGAAATATCAATTGAAAAAGTCTCGTAGCGAAGTATTAGCGATCGCATCAGAAATGATTGCCTATGCTAAGTCGTTTGTAGACGATGTAGAATTTTCACCAATGGATGCTAGCCGCACTGAGCCAGAGTTTCTATATCAAGTTTTGGAGATGGCGATCGCAGCAGGTGCAACTACAATCAATATTCCTGATACCGTTGGTTACTGCACACCCAAAGAAATCGGAACTCTAATTCAGGGAATTCGGGAAAATGTTCCTAATATTGATGGGGTGATTTTATCCATTCACACTCAAAATGATTTGGGTTTGGCGACAGCTAACGCATTGGCAGCAATTGAATATGGTGTGCGTCAGGTGGAGTGTACCATTAATGGCATTGGGGAACGGGCTGGGAATGCAGCATTGGAAGAGATTGTGATGGCGTTGCAGGTTCGCAAACCATTTTTCAACCCTTACTTTGGTCGTCCGGTTGATGCCGATACACCCCTGACTAATATTAAGACTCAGGAGATTTATAAAACCTCATCCTTGGTTTCCCAATTAACTGGAATGCTGATTCAGCCCAATAAAGCGATCGTGGGAGCAAACGCTTTCGCCCATGAGTCTGGTATTCACCAAGATGGGATTATCAAGCACCGCGAAACTTATGAAATTATGGAAGCTGCTGCGATCGGTTTGCCAGAAAATCGCATTGTTTTGGGCAAGCACTCTGGACGAAATGCTTTCCGTACCAGGCTCAAAGAATTGGGTTTTGAATTGAACGAAGCGGATTTGAATAAAGCCTTCAATCGGTTCAAGGAAGTCGCTGATAAGAAAAAAGAAGTCTCAGATTGGGATTTAGAAGCGATCGTTCGAGATGAAACGCAGATGCAAGTAGAAAGTGGCTTCCAAATCGAACACGTTCAGGTAATTTGTGGTGACTGCACTTGCCCAACTGCAACTATTACAATTGTTACCCCCGATGGCAAAATCCTCACTGATGCGAGTGTCGGCACTGGACCAGTGGATGCGGTGTATCAAGTAATTAATCGATTGGTGCAGATTCCCAATCAACTAATTGAGTTTTCTGTCCAATCTGTGACTGGAGGAATTGATGCACTAGGAACTGTGACAGTTCGCTTGAAGCATCAAGAGCGGATATTCTCTGGGCAAGCATCTGATACTGATATTGTGGTAGCCGCAGCTTACGCTCATATAAACGCTCTGAATCGCTTGTATCGTTATTTGCAAACAGAGAGATCCCATTTTGATGAGATGAACTCTCCTGTTGTATCTAGGTAGATCATAAAATTTACGCAAAACTGTACGCTGTAGGGGCAATTAATGAAATTGACCCTATAGCGTGTTTCTACACACATAAAATTCTTTCTTGGCGAAAAAACTTGACATCAAAGCGCTTTGGTAGTAAATTTGTACTATTAAAGCACTTAATTGTTGCATAAAACTTTAACACTCCCGATTGCGCCAACAGGAGAGCAAAATTAATGAGGCTATCTAAGGTAGACTTGAGCGGTTTAGTAGCGATCGCTCACTCTGATGGATATTTGCAGTTGTTGCTAGATCGAGGTGACGAACTAGAGTTTTTGGAAATTCCGGCACCGATACAAGCTTATGAAGGATTGCAAGAACTAAACGAGGCAATCGCCCATACGCCTGCACTACCTTTTGAAGAAGAACCAATAGCTATGTTACCAGTTAGCTCATCAATGGCGATCGCTTTAGGATACGATCGCGACGAACAAATTTTGCAAGTTGAGTTTCAAAGTGGATCTGTTTATCAGTACTTAGGCGTAGACGAGGATACCTGGGAAGATTTACACGCCTCTGATTCAGTTGGCAGCTTTTTCAATCAAGAGATTAAAGGCAGATATGACTGCGATCGTCTAGATAATGCAGATTATAACTATTGACTAATAACTGCGTGTAGGGTTTTCAATTGGTACGTGATCGAATGTAAAAAATTCTTGTTGTCACCCAAAGCATAAACAAGAGCAACAAGATCATACACCAGTGGTATTTTCTTCAGAGACAATAGAGAAAGCCCACATAATCAAACGCAGTTATGACGACTACACTTATTTCTGCTGTTAAACCAAAAGCCGAAGATAGTTTTGCCATTAGCTTTGCACCATTGTCTCTTGAAGAAATCTATGCCAAGTCTGACGATCCAGCCAACGGTGCTGTGGTTCTGATGAGTGGCGTAGTTCGCAATCAAACTGATGGTAAACCTGTAATTGCTCTAGAGTATCAAGCCTACGAACCTATGGCATTGCGGATATTTTATCAAATTGCTGCTGATATTCGCTTATCTACGTCTGATGTAAATCGGGTAGTGATTCATCATCGCACCGGACGTTTGCAAGTTGGAGAAATTAGCGTTTTAGTAGCAGTGGGTTGTCCTCATCGGAGTGAGGCATTTGAAGCTTGCCAGTATGCTATTGATACCCTCAAACACAATGCACCTATATGGAAGAAAGAACATTGGGAAGATGGTTCTAGTCGCTGGGTAAGTATCGGTGCTTGCGAACAGTTAGCAGAAAATTGTTCTTAGAGCAATCCTATGTAAGGCTGCGCTTTATTCACGTAGGGGCAATTCATGAATTGCCCCTACAGTCTATAGTTTGACTCAGTATTTATATTCGCAAAACAACAATTTTTGTTGCATTTGTTTACAAAAACGACATTCCTCTATTGAGGTTTGTAAATAATTTGTATTTCCCCAAGGAATATTCCTTTAGACTGATCTTTAACTGAAAAATGTGGGAATAAACACAAATGCATTCGTTAAATATATTTTGTCACGAATTTGTAGTTGCTGTTTCCTTTGTAGCTTGCATTGTTGGACTGGTGTTACTGTGGGACAGTAAGCAACAAAAAAGTGACGTGGAAGAAACAGAAGTGATTCTGTTTAGAATGAGCTTTACTTATTGGCTAGTTTACTGTGTAGCTTTTGGCATAGAGAAAATGATTTTACCCGAATGGGGATCTGTAGTTATGACTTTGAAAATAACTACCGCTCTGTCATATTTCTTAACTTTTTCGTGTATTGTTAGTCTGCCACTACACAAATTTGCAGTCCACCGTGTTGAAGAATAGACATTGGGCGTGTGGAACGATCAAGATTTCATTGCGATCGCTAATGCCGTTTCCAGTTCTGACTGCTCCAAAGGGGTTAAAATAAACACTTCTTGTACCGTCTTCCCCTGCCGTGCAATTACTTTATAGCCGCCGCGAATAGGTACTGAGATACGCAGTTGCATTTTTGGACAATGACCTCTTGCCCGCCCAATCACTCCCGGCGTTACCGTTTGGATGCCATCCTGCTGACAAAGACGTTCTAAAATTGGGATCAGACCAGAAAGGTGTGTCGAGTGATTCCAAACCAGTCTGGCAGCTTTTTGTGAAGCCGCCCGGAGTGAATCTGCGGTGGGTTTGCCCATAATAATTAAGCTGCTTCTAGAGGTGCCATTGTCAAACCTGCTCGGCGCAGCTGCTGGTGATAAAGTTCCGCAGGTTCTTGAGGGCCGACCCAAACGATCGCTTGACCTTCATAGTGTACCTGATTAGTCAGATCCCACGCGCGATCGCCACTCATTCCCGGAATATATTTCATCAAACATTCAGCCACATGTTGGAATGTATTAAAATCATCATTTAATACAATCACTTTGTAATTCGGATAAGTCTTACGGGTAACTTGACTAGACCGTTCAGGAGTTATAGTTGGTGCTGTGGTCATCCCGTAAACATCTGCTGAAAGGTTCGTAACCATATAACAATTGGTCAATAAGATTTTACAAAACTACAAGTAACTAGTTTAGTCCATTGTCATTGGTCATTTGTTTTAACAAATGACCAATGACAAATGACCAATGACTATCTACCGCCAATTATCCCAGTTTTCATTAAAAATGGATGTATCAGGGAAAGCGGTGGGGTTGCCATTTTGTTGCAAAAGCCGTTTGAGTGCTTCGAGTTGTGGCTCTTGTTTGGGTAAATTATCGACTAGTTGGTAGGGTGCGATCGCATTTTTGATGGCAAAACTAGCAACAGTTCCCGCAGCTGCGCCAGACGACCATTCAAAGGAATGAACTCGATAGGCAGCAGCAGCAATATGACTAGTAGCAATGCTTTTGCCTCCTACTAGTAAATTATCAATTTTCTGAGGAATCATAGCTCTGAGAGCAATTTGGAAGGGATAAGCTTGGCCTGCACCACGCCTTTCACCTGGACGTTCTGTATTACCAGGGGCTTCTGGGGGACTATTTGCCATACAAGGATGGAAATCTATAGCATAGTGACCAATACCCACAGCATCGGGGAAGATGGTAGAACGAGTCCGTCGCATTGCTTTGTCTGGTGGGACTTTACCATCAATTACTGATATTGCTTCCAAACCTGCAACTGCTGCTCTTAGCCTCCGATACATATCTTCTGGCAGAGTCTTGGAGTAATACTGATCATTGTAATCTCGGCGAGAAATATCAATTTCCCAAATACCAAAGCCACCAGGTTGTCCCCAACTGGGGCGGCCAATGATGCGCCGTCCTTCGCGCATATAGGGATATTTTGATAAGCCATGCACTGTTCCCATCGGGGAATTTAACCCAGAAACAAAGCGGTTATTGGTTTGCTGCTGCTTTACACCTTCCCCTAGTTGGGAATCTGTAGTCCCAGCTACTAACCAGTAATAGAATGAGAGGGCATTTTCCTCAGCTTTGCGGAGGGCTTCTGTCCGCAGTCCTCCCATCCAGCCTCCTGGTTGTAACTGCCCAGTTCCTTGTAACTGTTGGCGACTGTAAACTAGGTTATCCTTGGCTGTTCCGGGGCGGTAGTCGTTACCCCAAGTCCAGTTTTGCATAGATATATCCCCTGGTGTCGCAGCAGTAAAACTTACACCTCCAAATTTTGCTGGTTTCCCTTTGTTTGGACTCCAAATGCGACGATAAGTGAAAACTAAATCAAAGTTAGCCAGTCGGGTTAATTCATAGCTAAAATATGGCGCATATTGTAAATAGAATGGGGGCATTGCCTGGGGTTGCGGTTCCTTAGTTGCCTCCATTGCAAAGGTGTAGGTAAATCCTTGAGGGCAATAAGGATCGTTATTGGTGCTAGAAGAAGAGGGTTCTAGGTAAGAACGGGCATCAATGCCTAATCGATAGGGAACATCAGCAAGGGCAATAATTTCTCCAGTTTCGCTGGCATCTACGACGTACCACTTCGGAGCATCCCCTTTCACTTCCTTGGGGAGAAAACGGAGAATAGTTTTAGTAAATCGAGATGAGTTTTCGTAACTATAAGAATCTTCAATACTTTGAGATAAAGTAAAGGTATTGAGAGGTGGTGCGCCTTTTGGTGGTTGATGTTGGATAGCGATCGCACTATTAATTATTTTGCCATCAGCAGCAATTTCCAAATCCTTAATTACCGTGTTGGGAAACCATTGCAACTTCCCTTTGCCCTGCTTTTCGGCATCTTTGAGCATATCGACCAAAATGGCGTGAGCATCGCGGGGAAGAAAGCAGGAGTCACTTACCCAACAGTCACCGGGGTTAAGTTTACCGTATTTGCGCCCAATGCGGTTTCGCAATTCTAGGTAGCCGCGAGAATAGAATTTGAGAGCCCGTTGGGTTGGGCGTTCGTCTAACGCAGATGTCCCTTGAGAAGAAATTTGTCCTCCCAACCAGTCAGTAATTTCCGTCAGACAAACCGTTCGTCCTGCTAGCAAACCTTCGTAAGCTGTGGCGACACCAGATAGTCCACCACCCACAACTAAAATCTCGCAGTTCACACTTTTATCTGGGGTTCTTGGTAGTGTAGCGATCGCCTTTGACGTTGGTGCTGCGATCGCGGAATCAAATACAACTAAGCTAGATATGAAATTGAGACCGATCAGCGATATTAAGCTATAAGCTACTTTGTGTCTGTGCTTCATGGTTAAAAAACCGCTCCAAATCCTGTGTCACCTTGTAGAAGGTAGCATCCGAGAAATGATCATCACAAGTTTATAAGAGTAAATATATTTAAATATAAGTTTTATACCTAAAATACTCAGTATGTCGGCTCAATGTACCTTGAAGTTATTAAAACTCAGTTAACAGTGCTGATTGCTGAGTACTTTTTTCCTCATCTATGACATAACGACAGACACAACTATAGGACTCATATTTTAATTCTGAAAACATTCAGTACAACTCACAGAGGCTCCTTAACTGTTGCCTCTTGCCTCCTACGCAAATAATTATGGCTACGCTACGCTGTGCGAACAGAAATCAAAGTGGATTGCTATATTACCTGGAAAATGTTCGCAAAACATTATCTGCTCTGCCAACGCACAAAATTCTTAAATGAGTAACTAATAATGTTTAGCTGAAACTGTGCTGATTTGATCTCTTTTTCTAAAATTAAAAACTGCTCTTGTCTACTTTCAGCAAGAGCAGTTTTTAATTGCAAAGCCCAAAACAAGAATTTAGGCATCTTCAAGTTCAAATTGAGCTACCGTAACAGCATTAAAAGCGAATGCCAAAACTAAGGGCATCGGCGACTGAAACCAAAAGGTAAAGAGAACAGCTATGATTGTGCCAATCACTGCGGACATCGACCACAATCTTTCTTCAAAGGTCAATCCTTTCTCAGCTTTAATGCCTCTAAGAACATTAACTGGGATTGGTTCTGGCATTACCCCACCCGGAGGGAAAGCCCAGAAGTTGTTACGTCGCTCAACAAATAAATCTGTCCAGCCATTTTCTTGGCACCATGCCTCAATCCATTGAAGTGAGTAATGATTCATCATCGGGTTTGGGAGTTCGGTTTGTGGAAGTTGTGTACTCGGTGAATGTAAACTCTTAGAGATTCCTGAAGAACTAACTAATCGCTATAAAATTAACGCTAATTATCCAATTTTTAAGCTTTGTTAAGCACTGGGAACGCTTATAATTGCGCTCAAACCTTGCTTTCACTAATTAAAAGATTAGCAGTTGATGCCGGTTGTTTAATTTAAAAGACAATAAACTTTACTTGGAAAGTTGTAAGTCAAGAATTGTAAATAAGTCGGTGAGTATTACTGCTTAATAAAACCCTTTATATCCTGAAATTAAAATCTAAAAATGAATAATTGTGAACAAATCAACAAGTATTAGGCATCGTCTGTTGTAGATATTGTTTTATCCAGCAAAAATATTCCTTTAGAGTTAGAGATTTCAAATTCTCTCATCATTAAGAGTGATATTATGCTCACCTTCTATGTTTTGCTAAAGCTTGCTTGATGTGACAAGTAATTTATACTCAATTATTGCGATCGCTATTTAGTAATTATCATCCTGCTTTAGTGCGATCGCTCATAGATTGCCTTTCTCTACCCAAAGTCGGAGGCATAATTTTGCTCAAGGTGAGAAGCTTATGCCCTTTTTGCGTTACAAAATATTAAGGAAGGGAAATACACATCCCCCAAATCCAGTAGCAAGGCTGCGAGTCTCAATTAGAATTAGCCAGTCTTGCTAATATTCAAATGCGGTAAGCTTAAATGCAGCGATTAGACACCAAATTGACTCTCGATATGTTTTGGCGGCAAGGGTTGGCGTTCCTTCTTGGAATTATTATCTGGTGCGTGGCTGACCCCGCGCTGGCAGTAGACTGGACTCATCCACTGTCATTTAGCAATGCAGAGTTGTCAAGACGTGATTTTTCTGGTGACAGTTTGCAAGCTGCGGAGTTTTCTAACGCCAACATGGAACTGGCTAACTTTTCAAACGCTGATTTGCGGGGAGCAGTCATGAGTGCTTCGGTGATGACAAAAGCAAATCTCCACGGAGCAGATTTAACGAATGCAATGGTCGATCAGGTAAACTTGACTAAGGCCGATTTGAGTGATGCAATTTTCAAAGAAGCTCTTTTGCTCCGTGCCATCTTTAATGATGTGAATATAGACGGTGCAGATTTTACAGATGCAATTTTGGATAAAGCGCAAATTAAAGAACTGTGTACAAAAGCCAGTGGTGTGAATTCCAAAACAGGTGTGCAAACTCGTGAATCTCTAGGATGTCAATGAAACGTGTTGGTGTAATTGGTGGTGGGCAACTTGCCTGGATGATGGCGGATGCAGCACAGAAGCTAGGAGTAGAATTAGTAGTACAAACTCCAAGCGTTCACGACCCGGCCGTGTCAATCGCTCAGGAAACTCTCTTCGCGCCAGTTGATGACGCAAGTGCTACGCAAATATTAGCTCAAAAATGCGATGTCATCACCTTTGAAAATGAATTTGTTAACCTGCAAGCTTTATCTGTTTTAGCAGAGCAAGGTGTTTGTTTCCGTCCCAGCTTAAAAGCTTTAGCTCCACTTTTAGATAAATATCATCAGCGTTGCTACTTACGCGATTTGGGTTTACCAGTTCCTCGATTTTTCGCCCTTGACGAGGTAGAACATCTCGAATCAAAAATAGAATATCTAGGTTTTCCAGCAGTCCTCAAAGCCCGCCGCCACGGTTATGATGGTCAGGGTACTTTCATAATTCAGGATTTTGATACTTTAGAGCAAAAGCTAAGTTATGAAACTATAACAAAACCTTTAAATGAATCACTTTTCTTGTTAGAAGAATTTGTCCCTTTTGAAAGAGAACTAGCAATAATTGCAGCGCGTTCTGTGGAGGGAGAAATTGTAACTTATCCAGTAGTGGAAACCCAACAAGAACAACAAGTGTGTCGGCGGGTGATTGCGCCTGCTGATATTACACCCAATCAAGTAGCAGAAATTCAAGCGATCGCACATACTCTATTAAATAGTCTAGAAGTAGTAGGAATTTTTGGAATTGAGCTATTTCTCAGGCATGATGGCAAAGTGCTGGTAAATGAAATTGCGCCTCGTACCCACAATTCTGGGCATTTTTCTATTGACGCTTGTGAAACCTCTCAATTTGAACAGCATCTCAGGGCTGTTTGTGGTTTACCTTTAGGGAATCCAGCTTTGCAGTGCGCTGGTGCTGTGATGGTTAACCTGCTGGGGTATGAAAATTCTCACAGCGACTACCAAAGCCAGCGTCAACAATTAGCCGAGATTCCCCAGGCGCACGTTCACTGGTATGGGAAGACAGAATCACGTCCTGGGCGGAAGTTAGGGCATGTTACGGTTTTACTGGATAATCAAAATAGAGAATCGGCAAGTGCGATCGCCCACACCATAGAATCTATCTGGTATCCCAGGTAAATTGAGCAGAAACTTTCGATGTTGAACACACAAAATCTTTTGAAAAGCTATAATGAGTGAGTTGCACTACGACGTTGGTGACTGCCATCAAGTTTTTTGATCTATGCCTTTAATGACAAGGGAGTCAACTGTTCTCGTGGCAGTATACCGGGCATGTACCCGGAAACTTTAAACGAGGAATTTAGGTTCCCACCTGGATAAACCCAGGTCATAAACTTAGGTAAAACGGCGTCGCGGTGAACTTAAAATTATTAGCTCTCAAAATCAGTTAGAATTTGGGAGCTTTAATTATTTAAATGGTTATTAATTGTAGTAAAAACTAGACATCCTAAACTAACGTGATGTCAAGTTTAGTTAATTCCTAAACTTGAATAATTCCACTCTGATTGTAGAGATGTAGAACTGCTACTTGTCGAGACGTAGCAATGCTACGTCTCTACATTCATTTTTGGAGATGTATTTTTAATATTTGCTACCAGGTTGTTAAATACAATAGGTTATCGATTCCTTTCCCATTATGAAATTAATTCCTTCTGCTATCTCAAAATAAGTGAACTGACAGTAAATCTTGCCATGTTTTTGGGAAACCTAAATAGTGAAGTCTCAAGAATTAAGCCGTATGGTCAGCATTCCCGGATATCACGTTAGCAAAGAACTCTACAATGGTTCTCGAACCTTGGTTTATCGCGCTAATCGAGAAACTGACCAAAAATCTGTAGTGATTAAGCTGATGAAAACTGTTTATCCCAGTTTCATTGAATTGATCCAGTTTCGGAACCAGTTCACCATCGCCAAAAATTTAAATCTACCTGGAATCATCCAGACATACAGCCTGGAACCCTATCAGAATGGCTATGCGTTAGTGATGGAAGACTTTGGGGGAATTTCTCTCAAAGATTATTTGACCTCTGTAGAGACACGATATATCGCGTCTCTACAAGAGTTTTTACAAGTAGCGATCGCACTGTGCAATACATTAGATATTCTAATTCGTCATCGGATCATTCACAAAGATATTAAACCCGCCAATATTTTAATTAATCCAGAAACTAAAGAAGTTAAGTTAATTGACTTTAGTATTGCATCTCTGTTGCCACGAGAAACTCAAACCCTGATGAGTCCTAATGTGCTAGAAGGGACACTCGGCTATTTGTCTCCAGAGCAAACTGGACGAATGAATCGGGGAATTGATTACCGGACTGATTTTTATTCCCTAGGTGTAACATTTTACGAGTTACTAACAGGGGAATTACCATTTAAATCGCACGAGCCGATGGAATTGGTACATTGTCATATTGCAAAACTTCCGCTTTTAGTACATGAGATTAATCCCCAAATTGCGCCTGTACTCTCATCCATTGTGAATAAACTGATGGCGAAAAATGCCGAAGACCGCTATCAGAGCGCATTTGGGCTGAAATATGATTTAGAAAATTGTTTAGCTCAACTCAAAGAAACGGGGAAAATTGTAAGTTTTCCAATTGCTCAACGGGATGTGTGCGATCGCTTTATTATCCCAGAAAAACTCTATGGTCGTGAGCATGAAGTTGAAACTCTGCTCAAAGCCTTTGACCGTGTTACCAACAATCAGACAGAATTAATGCTGGTGGCTGGTTTTTCTGGTATTGGTAAAACTGCTTTAGTTAACGAGGTTCACAAACCTATTGTCCGGCAACGGGGCTACTTTATCAAAGGCAAATTTGACCAATTTAATCGGAATATTCCTTTCTCCGCTTTTGTGCAGGCGTTTCGAGACTTAATGGGGCAATTGCTCAGTGAAAGTGATACTCAATTGTCAACTTGGAAAAGTAAAATCTTACAAGTTCTGGGCGATCAAGGACAAGTCATTCTTGAGGTAATTCCCGAACTCGAACAAATTATTGGTCAACAACTACCTGCAACCGAACTTTCACCAAGTGCAGCACAAAATCGCTTTAATTTACTCTTTCAAAAGTTTATTCAGGTATTCACTACAAAAGAACATCCATTAGTAATTTTCCTTGATGATTTGCAGTGGGGCGATTCTGCATCACTCAAATTGATACAGTTGTTGATGAGTAAATCAGGAAGTGGAGCTTTACTTTTAATTGGAGCTTATCGAGATAATGAAGTATCTACCGCGCATCCGTTAATGTTGACTTTAGCAGATATTCGCAAAGTCAATGCCACGATTCATAGTATTGCTTTAGCTCCGTTAAATAAAGCTAGTTTAAATCAATTGATGGTTGATACCTTTAGTTGCTCAGGTGAAATTGCCCAACCCCTAACGCAACTCGTCTATCAAAAAACTCAAGGGAATCCATTTTTTGCAACGCAATTTCTCAAAGCATTATATGAAGATGGACTGATTACTTTTAATTTTTCTCAAGGTTACTGGCAATGTGATATTGCTGCTGTGAAGGCACTTGCTCTGACCGATGATGTGGTAGAGTTCGTAGCGCTACAGTTGCAGAAGTTGCCAGCAGCAACGCAAAATGTGTTGAAATTAGCCGCGTGTATTGGCAACCAGTTTGATTTGCTAACCTTAGCAATTGTTTCTGAACAATCGGAAACCGAAACGGCAGCATCTTTATGGAAAGCTTTGCAAGAAGGGTTAGTTTTACCTACTAGCGAAGTTTATAAATTCTTTCAAGATAGTGGGCATGATTGTAACTCAAATCCTTTAAATTACAATTTACAAGTCCCTATCTACAAATTTTTACATGACCGTGTGCAGCAAGCGGCTTATTCGCTAATTCCAGATGAAGATAAACAATTTACCCATCTTAAAATTGGTCAATTACTGTTGCAAAATACCTCTGAGTCTCAGCAAGAGGAACGAATTTTTGAGATTGTCAGTCAGTTGAATTGTGGAATGGCGCTAATCACCCAGCCAAGTGAACATCAACAATTAGCTCAGTTAAATTTGAATGCTGGTCGAAAAGCGAAAGAAGCTACTGCTTATGGTGCAGCAATTCATTATCTCAAGTCGGGAATGCAATTGCTGACAATTAATAGTTGGGAAATCGCTTATGAACTGACTCGAAGTTTATACGAAGAAGCTGCCGAAGCTGCTTTTCTCAACAATGAATTTGAGCAGATGGAATCTCTTATCCAGGTCGTCATGGAAGAAACAACCACCTTACTGGATAGGGTGAAAGTTTATGAAGTTCAACTCCAAGCCGATCAGGTGCGGAATCAATCATTCAAAGCGATCGCAATTGGGCGTGAACTTCTCGCTCAACTTGGGGTAACATTACCTGAATCAGTAACACCTCCAGACATTGAGCAATCTGTAGTCAACACGCTCTCCACCTTGGCTGCTAGAAGTATTGAGGGCTTAGTTGATTTGCCATTGATGAATGACCCCAAAGCTTTGGTTGCTTTGCGAATTATGGCTAGCATCGCTCCCGCCATCCATCAGGCTGCGCCTTATCTGTTCCCAATTATTGCCTGCGAAGAGGTGAATGTATCTCTTAAATACGGCAATGCACCACTTTCTGCACCAGGGTATGCAGATTTTGGAATTGTACTTAATATTTGTAACCAAATGGAGTCAGGTTCAGAATTTGGCCAGCTAGCTTTAATGCTTGTAGATAGATTTCAAGCAAAATCTGTTCAAAGCATGACTATATTTAAGGTGGGTGCATTGAATCAATTTAATAAACAACACGTTCGCGCCTCAATTAGTTTATTACAGGAATCCCATCGTTTTGGATTAGAGACAGGCGACTTTTTTCATGTGCTTGCATCCATGATTTTCAAGTTATTCTATGTCTATTTAAGTGGCACAGAAGTTTTGGAAATTCTCTTAGCAGATATCAAAGCTTACAAGTCTAATTTTGCCCAAAATCAGCGCTTATTAAATTGGTCTAATATAATCTGTCACAGTATTAACAATTTAACCGAATCTAGCGATAATTCAGAGCGTTTCATTGGTGAAGATTGTCAAGAAGAACAACTTTTATCTACGCTGATCGAAGAGAACGACGAATTAACACTCCACATCTTTTACCTAAGTAAGTTAACACTCAATTATCTTTTTGAGAATTTTCCGGCGGCAGTTGAGAATGCAAATCAGGGAGAGCAATACCTTAACGGTGGCGCAGGAATGCTATCTGTGCCTGTTTTCTACTACTACGATTCTTTGTCTCGGCTGGCTGTCTATTCAACGGCTGAACCATCTCAACAAGAACAATTACTCTTAAAGGTTGGCGAAAACCAGGAAAAATTGCAGTTTAGAGCCAAATTTGCACCGATGAATTTCCAGCACAAATTTGAATTGGTGGAAGCAGAACGCTATCGGGCTCTGGGCGACAAGTTGGCAGCAATAGAATTATACGATCGCGCAATTTTTCTGGCGAAAGAAAACGAATATATCCCAGAAGAAGCTTTGAGCAATGAGCTAGCTGCCAAGTTCTACCTCGATTGGGGCAAAGAAAAAATCGCCCAAGTTTATATGCAAGAAGCTTATTACTGTTATGCTCGTTGGGGCGCTAAAGCCAAAACTGAGGATTTAGAAAAACGCTATCCTCAACTTCTGGCTCCCATCTTACAAGGGCAGCATCATCGCTTACAACTGAGTTCAACCATTGATGGATCGTCATTCCCACATCAAACTATCCACACAAACCTTTCTAGCAGCAGTATTTCTGAAGCCCTCGATTTTGCCACCATCTTTAAAGCCTCACAAGCTCTATCTAGTGAAATTCAATTAGAGCAATTACTTACTACCCTTTTGCAAGTGGTGATGGAAAATGCCGGCGCACAAAAAGCTGCTCTGCTTGTACTCCAACAGGGTGATTTAGTGGTTGAAGCTATAGCCACCATCAACGAAGGAGTGACTCTGGTATCAGTACCATTGTCAATCAGCGAAGGCATTCCCATTACACTGGTAAACTATGTCAAACGCCGCTTAAAAACTGTTGTGCTAGATGATGCAACAGCACAAACTGATTTTATCGCCGATTCATATTTCATGCAGCAACAACCTAAGAGTGTGTTGTGTACGCCGATGTTAAATCAGGGTAAACTCATCGGGCTGCTATATCTAGAAAATCCGCTGACAATTGGTGCATTTACGAGCGATCGCACCGAAGTTATCCAACTGCTATGCACCCAAGCTGCCATTTGTCTAGAAAATGCCCGTCTTTATCAAGAATCTCAAAATTATGCTCATCAACTAGAGAGATCGCTACAAGAACTAGAGCATACCCAATTACAAATGGTGCAAAATGAAAAAATGGCAACCTTGGGTAATTTAGTTGCTGGGGTGGCACATGAAATTAATAATCCCATTGGATTTTTGAAAGGCAGCCTTAACAATGCCGAAGAGTATATTCAAGACTTACTCGCCCATATCCAATGCTACCAACAACATCATCCCACTTCTGCGATCGCAGTCATTGAGCATGGCGAAGAAATTGACCTAGAATTCTTGACTCAAGACTTACCAAAGCTCGTAAGCTCAATGAAGGTGGCAAGCGAACGGATTAAAGACATTAGCATTAGTCTTCGCACCTTTTCCAGAGCCGATACAACCGAAAAAGTTGCTTGTAATCTCCATGAAGGGATTGAGAGTACGCTGTTGATTTTGAAGTATCGCCTCAAAGCTAACGAAAAGCGTCCAGCAATTGAAGTTATCACCGAATACGGTAAATTACCACTAGTCAAGTGCTTTTTAGGACAATTAAATCAAGTATTTATGAACATCCTTGCTAATGCAATTGATGCCTTAGATACATCCAGTGAGGGGCTTTCTTTTGCCCAAGCGCAAGCTAACCATCACCAAATACTGATTAACACCGAAGTATCCAGTGACCACAAGGTGACAATTCGCATCAAAGATAACGGTCAGGGGATGCCAGAGGAGATTAGAGCCAGGATCTTTGACCACCTGTTTACAACAAAAGAGGTTGGAAAGGGAACAGGATTAGGATTAGCGATCGCTCGTCAAATTGTCGAGGAAACCCATAATGGAAGGTTGAGGTGTAATTCTGTGCTTGGTGAAGGAACAGAATTTGTCATTGAAATTCCGGTGTTTTAACTACAGTATTTATTTTACAAATACATGAGGTACACCCGGAGCTACGGTGTACACACAAGTCGGAAATAGTAGTCTTGTCAAGGAATAATTGACGAGTACATTCTTTGTCTTAACGGCAATTTATCGCGTCTCTCTAACGTGTCAGTTTTTCAGACGCGCTGAAATCTGCTGTAATATTGCGATTTTCCTCTCAATGCATAAAGCTTCTAATTTTTCGGTAATCTGGAGGACAGGAATAGCACAATTTTACTAAATCTGTATAACTTGATTCTAAATGAGGTATCGTTCAGAGTTAAGATGACACAATTGCATTGAATTGTGGTTGAAGCTACAAAAATTGTTAAAACAACTAACTAATACTGTATTTCCAGCCTCAGTCTTCCGACTAGAGAGTGGTTTAACTTTTATTCATCAAGAGATTCCCACTACTCCTGTAGTTGTGGCTGATGTTTGGGTGCGTGCTGGAGCAAGCCTAGAGCCAAAACCGTGGTTTGGGATGGCGCACTTTTTAGAACACATGATCTTTAAAGGTACGGCAACGCTTCCCCCTGGAATGTTCGATTCCAAAGTTGAAAACCGGGGTGGCGTAAGTAATGCGGCAACAAGCTATGATTATGCTAATTATTCACTCACCACAGCCGCCCCTTATTTAAAAGATACTTTGCCCTACTTGGGCGAACTACTGCTCAATGCGGCAATTCCAGAAGACGAATTTAGCCGCGAACGGGACGTGGTGCTAGAGGAAATTCGTTCTTGTCAGGACGATTCCGACTGGATAGGATTTCAAGCTCTGATTCAAAGCATCTATCCACATCACCCTTACGGGCGTTCGGTGTTAGGTACCGAGCAAGAGCTGATGCAGCAGTCTCCAGAAGCAATGCGCTGTTTTCATCACGCCCACTATCAGCCGGAAAATATGACAGTGGTAATTGCTGGGGGTATAGCCCAGCAACCAGCTTGGGAATTAGTAAATCATTCATTTAGTGATTTTGCCGAACGCTCGAATTGTCCGCAGTTTGAGAAAGTGACAAAGCCAGTAATAACAGGAATTCACCGTCAAGAACTGTGTTTACCACGCATAGAGCAAGCACGATTATTGATGGCGTGGTTGGTTCCAGGAGTAGAAGAAATCCGCACTAGCTATGGTCTAGATTTATTGTCAGTGTTATTGGCAGAAGGGCGGACTTCGCGTTTAGTGCGTGATTTGCGAGAAGATTT
Source organism: Nostoc sp. ATCC 53789 (assembly GCF_009873495.1). Taxonomy (GTDB): domain Bacteria; phylum Cyanobacteriota; class Cyanobacteriia; order Cyanobacteriales; family Nostocaceae; genus Nostoc; species Nostoc muscorum_A. Next base: position 4,831,332 of record NZ_CP046703.1, read on the forward strand.
GCAATTGGTACAAGGAATTCATAGTAGTTTTTCTCTACAACGGGAATCAAGTTTATTTACAATTACTGCCTGGTTGGAACCAGAAAATTTAGAAGAAGTTGAGTCTTTAATTTGCGCTCATTTGGATGATTTGCAGACTGGAGGAATTAGCGAACAAGAACTTGCTCGTACACGCAGGTTGCTATGTAATGAGTATGCATTTTCTACCGAAACGCCAAATCAACTGACAGGGCTTTATGGATATTACAATACCATCGCCCAAGCTGAATTAGCTGTGACATATCCCCAGCAGATTAAGTCTTTTGATGCCCAAGAATTGCAAAAATTAGCTAAACAATATCTCTCACCGCAGAATTATGCGGTTACTGTACTTAAACCCTGTTAATTATTGGGAATTGGGAATTGGGAATGGGGCATGGGGCATTGGGCAAATGACAAAGGACAAATGACAAATGACAAATGACAAAGGACAAATGACAACCTTGCTGCAAAAATCACCTATCCATCGCACCGTATTGAATAATGGCATTGTCGTGCTGGCGGCAGAAAACCCTGCTGCGGATATTATTGCAGCGCGGATCTTTGTGCGTGCCGGTAGTTGTAACGAAAACCGGGAGCAAGCAGGGTTGGCGCATTTGCTATCAGCAGTGATGACAAAGGGATGCGATGGACTTTCTAGCTTAGAAATTGCTGAAAAAGTCGAGTCTGTAGGAGCAAGTTTGAGTGCAGATGCTGGCACTGATTATTTTTTGCTGTCTTTCAAGACAGTAACATCAGATTTTGCGGAAATTTTAGCATTGGCAGCGCGGATTTTGCGATCGCCTACTTTTCCCGAAACTCAAGTAGAACTAGAACGCCGTTTAGCACTCCAAGATATTCGTTCACAAAAAGAGCAACCGTTCAATGTCGCCTTTGAACAAATGCGGCAGGTAATGTACCAAAATCATCCCTACTCTATGTCAGTGCTGGGAGATGAAACCAGTATGAGCAGCTTAACTCGTGCAGATTTAGTAGAGTATCATCAAACTTATTTCCGCCCAGATAATGTAGTAATTAGCATTGCTGGGAGAGTCACACCTACAGATGCAGCAGCGTTGGTGGAAGAAGTTTTTGCTGATTGGCAAGCGCCAGCCCAAGCACTACCAATACTGAATTTGCCTGAGATTAAAGTGGAACCACAGGTAAAGGTTAAGCCAGTACAGACACAACAATCAATCGTGATGCTTGGTTATTTAGGAACATCGGTCAATTCTGTTGACTACGCCGCCCTGAAGCTGCTGTGTACTTACTTGGGAAATGGGCTTTCTAGTCGCTTGTTTGTTGAATTACGCGAAAAACGTGGTTTAGCTTATGAAGTATCTGCTTTTTACTCCACAAGGCTATTTCCAGCCTCATTTGTAGTTTACATGGGTACAGCACCGGAGAATACTAGCATTGCCCTAGAAGGACTGCGTACAGAAGTAGATTTATTGTCTACCACTGAAGTATCTGAAAGCGCCCTCCAAGCTGCGAAAAATAAGATTCTAGGACAGTACGCCTTGGGTAAACAAACCAACGGGCAAATTGCTCAGATATACGGCTGGTATGAAATTTTGGGCTTAGGAATTGATTTTGACACCAAGTTTCAAGAATTGATTGCCGAGGTAAGTGCCAAAGATGCGATCGCTGCCGCTAGTAAGTATTTAAAATCACCTTATTTATCTTTAGTTGGTCAAGAAGAAGCAATTAATCGAGCGATCGCGTAAATAGCCCGTCCGAGACATCGTAAATAGAGCAGCTGTTTTTTAGACCAAGCGGCTGTACCATTAGCATGAGAATATTCTGGGAGTAAATTCCATGCAAAGCAGCCTGACAGCAAGTATTTTGAGTTACTTAAAATTACTAGACCCCACTGTAAATCGCTGTGGAATGGAAAAACGGCAAAAAAGTTGGTGGACAAAGAGGTCGAAATCTTTCTCAGCCATTGAAATACTCTTGTTATCCGCAACGCCTCTGCTTATTGCCTCAACACCTTTAATATCAATAGCAGCGCCGCAAAAAATTGCCCAAATAAATCCTGGAGATAGCATCAGCCGCCCTAACCTCAAAGTTGGTAGCCAAGGCGAACGCGTATCTGAACTTCAGGCAGCTCTGAAACTTTTGGGTTTTTACTCTGGTGCAGTAGATGGTATTTATAGTGAGAATACAGCCAGTGCTGTTGCCCGTTTTAAACAAGCAGCTGGCTTGAATCCAGATGGCGTTGTTGATGCCAGCACTTGGCAAAGACTTTTCCCTAATCAACCAGTAGCAGCATCAAATATCCCTTCATCCCAGCCAAGATTTAACTCAGCTACAAATTTTCCTGTTCCAACCCAGGCTAGCAGCCTCACCAACGTTGCAAATCCTAACCCCAACCCCCCAAGACAAGCTGCAACACAAGTTGCGACTAGCCCTGAGCCAAGACCTACTACCCCAAAAAAAGCTGTAACACAAGTTGCGACTAGCTCTGAGCCAAGACCTGCTACACCAAAAAAAGCTGTAACACAAGTTGCGACTAGCCCTGAGCCAAGACCTGCTACTCCAAGGAAAGCTACAACTTCAAGCACACAAAAAACGCCAAATCGTACTACATCAACTGCTAGAACTCAGTCAGCTACACGGACTGGGCAAAGTACTCGAACTCAGAAAAACACATCTACTCAGCGAACTCCTGGTATTCAATACACCTCTGAAGGATTGCCAATTTTACGTATAGGATTACGTGGTTCTGAAGTTGTGAAGTTGCAACAACAACTGAAAAAGCTTGGTTTCTTGAAAGGCGATGCCGATGGAGACTTTGGTGAGACAACCGAGACTGCTGTGAAAGCAGCACAAAAGCGGTATGGTTTAGAAGCTGACGGTGTAGTTGGTGGCTCTACCTGGGAGGTTCTTTTGCGGCGCTAGCCTTACTAGGGAGCATAACCAGCGTCTCTTTTGCCTGTAACCAAAGTTGCAGGCAAGATGCTCCGAAGTTCTGATAACTTATTTCTTTTTTGGAAGTCCTCAAGGTACAGAAGCAATACTTTTCGGTTAAACCCAATAATCTCTCTTTTGGCCTGGGGAAAGGTTAAAGGGGAAAGGGGAAAGGGAAATTCAAACCCTTTCCCTTTCCTCTTTCCCCCTTAACCGAAAAGTATTGTCCCCCTACTTCTCTTCTTCCCCTGCCTGCCTCAACCAAAAAATTACTTAACCGCACGGTATTGCAAGCGTAGCCCATTCTAACTTCTGAATTCTTCTTGATGAATTTAATCCGGTACATCCTGCAATACGATAAAGATACACCGATTAGAAATATCTCTCTATGCCAGGACAGAAAAATTACATTATTTTTGGGCTGACAAAGGATAATAGCAACTTTATGAGTCAAGCACAAAGACACATCATAGTGCTACAAATCACAACTGGCAACAGTGAAATTAATTAAACTTACTGCTAATTCCTCTAAAAAAACTTATGCAACACTTTTTATTAACTTGGCTCGGTACTGCGGTGGCGTTATTTATTACTGCTAATATCGTTCCGGGATTCTTTATCAAGAATTTTGTGGTTGCCTTAGTCGCTGCCCTGGTTATTGGTCTGGTTAACGCATTTATTAGACCAATTTTGCAGATTTTGGCCTTTCCGATTACCTTGCTCACCTTTGGTTTATTTACATTGGTAATCAATGCTTTAACACTTTGGTTGGCAAGTGCTTTAACCCCTGGTTCTGGTTTTGAGATTCAAGGCTTTTTACCTGCTTTGTTAGGTTCAATCGTACTAGCTATTGTTTCTAGCATAATTAACTATTTGTTGAGAGTTGTTGACTAGAAAATTAGTTAATTTTTGTAATACTCGTAATATTTGAGGCTTGGGCAACAGCTAGCGTTACAGCTCCTGGTTGCCCTTGTAGCTGGAAAATTTGTTTAGGAACTAACAACGTCACTCCCAATGCTTCTGTGCTGGTAAAGGGGGGAGCAGTCAACAACGATGCTTGAGTCGCTGCAAGAATAGCAGCTGCCTCTGCTACGCTAGGTGTACCTACTTTGTGGTCAGTAATTGTGGCAGGGTTGGGGACACAGACAGAGCGAAGGATTTGGGCAGAAAAGGTTTTTAGAGGGAGATTGCGTAGGTGGCAAAGTTCTACTAAACCAACTTCCGAGGCTTTAGTGTCAATGGTAGCAATCCCTGCGATCGCACTTTGAAAAAGTTGATTTTCTCGAAAGGCTTGCTCAATAGCCCAATCAATCAATTGCCGTGAGGTTCCCCGCTTACAACCGATTCCTACCCAGCAAACCTGTTGCACTTGGTGTATTTCCTTAATTCAATTCTTCAAGGTTAAGTGTTGGCTTATAGGAAGCGATCACCAAAGTGCGATCGCTTCCCCCAATTATCGAAAAACGCAAACTATCCCCACACTAAATACCCGATTTTGTCAACTAGAAACTTTCACCGCCGCTTCTGCCTGGGAGTGCAATAACAAACCGTATTCCAAGCCCTCCACCACCGCTTGATAGGAAGCCTCCAAAATATTGGTCGAAACCCCTACCGTCGTCCAGCGTTGACGACCATTGCCTGATTCTACTAACACACGGGTTTTTGCCGCAGTCCCCGTATGTCCGTTGAGAATCCGCACTTTGTAATCCGTCAAATCAAAGGTTGCAATTTGGGGATAAAAATTTACCAAAGCCTTGCGTAAAGCCGCATCCAAGGCAGCAACCGGGCCATTACCTTCTGCCGCCTCCAGAATATTTTTGCCGTCAACAGCGATTTTGACTGTAGCTAGGGCGTTACTAGTTTCTTTCCCCTCAATCAAGTCACAGTGGACTTGAAAACCTTTGACTTCAAAAAACTTCTGGCGACCTCCCAAAGCTTCGTGCATCAGTAGTGCAAAACTGGCCTCTGCTGCTTCAAATTGAAATCCTTCACTCTCCAAATCTTTGAGACGTTGGAGAATTTCCTTGGCTTCTGCCTTGAGTTGATCGAGGTCAATCCCAAAACTGCGGGCTTTGGCTAGAACATTACTAAGTCCAGACTGTTCAGAAATCACAATGCGGCGATGATTCCCGACTTGTTCCGGCTGAATGTGTTCGTAAGTCAGGGGATTACGTTCTACAGCTGATACATGAATACCACCCTTGTGGGCAAAAGCCGAAAGTCCCACAAAGGGAGCGTGTTCATCTGGCGCGAGGTTGACCACTTCACTAACAAAACGACTAGCTTCTGTAAGTTGTGTTAGCTGGTCTTCTGTGATACAACTGTAACCCAGCTTCAGTTGTAAATTGGGAATTAAAGAACAGAGGTTAGCATTGCCGCAACGTTCACCATAACCATTAATTGTGCCCTGTACCATCTTTGCCCCTGCCATCACGGCGGCTATTGCGTTAGCAACCGCCATTTCTGAATCGTTATGAGTATGAATTCCAATTTGGGGGATTGTCCTTTGTCCGTTGTCCTTCGTCATTGTTTCTTGACTAATGACAAATGACAAATGACTACTGACATCTTGAACAATTTGCCCAATTTCATGAGGTAAAGTGCCGCCATTGGTATCACAGAGGACTAGCCATTCAGCACCAGATGCGATCGCAGCCTCTAATGTTTGTAAAGCATAATCTGGATTGTGCTTGTAACCATCAAACCAATGTTCGGCATCGTAGATAATGCGACGACCTTGAGAACGGAGGTACTCAATGGTGTCACGAATCATCGCCAAATTTTCTTCTAATGTCGTTTTGAGGCTAGTTGTGACATGTAAATCCCAAGACTTACCAAAAATCGTTACCCAGCGAGTTCCCGCAGCCAAAATATCCTGTAGCATCGGTTCGGTTGCGGCAGTGGAGTTGGGCCGTCGAGTCGAACAAAAAGCCACAATTTCAGCTTGTTTTAGCGGATCTTCTTGAAGTTGCCAGAAAAATTGTACATCTTTGGGATTAGCACCAGGCCAACCGCCTTCAATGAAGGGAACTCCCAGTTGATCGAGTCTCTTGGCAATGCGTAACTTATCTTCTATCGATACAGATAGCCCCTCGCGCTGAGTGCCATCCCGTAATGTAGTGTCATAGAGCCAAAGTTGAGGTGAGGAATTTGTGGTCATAAAACTGGGACCGACGAGACAACTTTCGAGGCAATGTGTCAATATACAACAAAAAGCCAGTTTGGCAATTTAAAAATGCCTAAAGTACTAGCTGAAGGTAAAACAATTCAGTGCGTAAGCGGAAGCAATCTCCGAACAATTTTGCTGCAAAATGGTATTCACCTCTACAATGACGGTGCTAAGGTAATAAACTGTCGGGGCATTGGCAGTTGCGGAACCTGTGCGGTTAAGGTAAAGGGCGAAGTATCAGCAGCGAATTGGCGCGATCGAGCCCGGCGTTCGCTTCCTCCCCATTCTCCTACAACAGACTTGCGTTTAGCCTGCCAAACTCAGGTTTTAGGCGATGTGAAAGTGACAAAGTTTGATGGATTTTGGGGACAAGGTTCTCGAATAGTGTGGACACCAAAAGGTTAAAAAGGAGTAAGACAAGATGGGTAGATGGACACCCCTAATTTTAATGGCTGGAGGTTTAGCCATTCTGCTTGGTACATTACTAGGCATCAATTTTCCTATGGGCGTGCAAAGCGCTAACGCTCCCAGTGGTAAAGCAGCAAAAGTTCTGCCAGCTAATATCAATGTTAATAGCAGCGCTGGCAGCAAAAATGAAGAAACTGCAACGGAAGGAAACGAAACAACCGAAACAACCGAAACAAACGAAAACAGACGCGGTATTGTAGCCCCAAGACCTGACAACAGAAGCAGCGTTGCTCAGAATCCTTCTGATGACTCAACATCACCTGCTGACAGTACAACAGACGGCAGTACAGATAGTTCCGAAAACACGCCATCTACCGATGTCAATCAAGGCAACGAACCAATTCGCGCCTTGTGGTAACGATATATCCGTCTTTAGTTACGAGTTATAGGTTATAAGTTATGAGTTAATTAGTTATGTACTAATGACTAATGACAAATGACTAATGACAAATGACTAATGACTAGTGAGATCGTAATTATTGGTGGCGGCGTTATTGGTTTAGCGATCGCTATTGAACTAAAAATGCGCGGGACAAACGTCACCGTGCTTTGTCGTGACTTTCAAGCTGCCGCTACCCACGCCGCCGCCGGGATGTTAGCACCAGACGCGGAAAACATCACTAATGAGGCAATGCGTTCATTGTGTTGGCGATCGCGTGCTTTATATCCCGACTGGACAACTAAACTAGAAGAACTAACTGGTTTAAATACTGGCTACCGTGCCTGTGGTATTCTCGCACCCGTCTTTGAAGAGGCGGTGGGGCAGGGAAGCAGGGAGCAGGGAGCAGGGAGCAGGGGGAAAGGGGAAAATTTCTCTCCTCTGCACCCTTCCCACTGCCCTCCTGCCTCTTCCCCGGCTTACTGGTTAAATAAAGAGGCAATTCATCAATATCAGCCAGGATTAGGGGCAGAGGTAGTTGGTGGCTGGTGGTATCCTGAAGATGCACAAGTTGATAATAAAGCTTTAGCTCAAATATTGCGGACGGCGGCTGAGTGTGTTGGTGTTGAACTCAAAGACGGTATTACAGTAGAAGCATTTTTACAGCAGCAAGGACAAGTGGTTGGCGTGCAAACCAATGTTGGGATAATTCGCGCCGCGCACTATGTTTTAGCCTCAGGTGCTTGGTCAAATGAGTTGTTGCCGCTACCCGTGCTACCCAGAAAAGGACAAATGCTGAGTGTACGGCTACCAGAATTTGCGCCGGAAGTGCCCTTAAAGCGGATTTTATTTGGGGATAATACTTATATCGTACCAAGACGCGATCGCCTGATTATTGGGGCAACAAGTGAAGACGTTGGTTTCACCCCCAACAATACCCCAGACGGCATTCAAAAATTATTACAAGCTGCCATTCGGCTGTATCCCCAATTAAAGCATTATCCCATCCAAGAGTTCTGGTGGGGATTTCGCCCAGCCACCCCCGATGAGTTACCCATCCTTGGTACTAGCCACTGTCAAAATTTAACCCTTGCCACAGGTCATTACCGTAACGGGATTCTACTTACACCTGTAACCGCCGTATTGATTGCCGATTTAATCTTAGAACAAAAGCCCGATCCTCTACTTGCTGATTTTCACTATTCGCGCTTCCAATCTCAGCCATCTACCCCCACTCCAATGCTGACTCACTCTGCCAACTTCTCCAACGGGAATCGTCCTGCTATATCCTCCCTCCCAGTTCAAGACTCGCCGTTAATTATTGCTGGCAAAACCTTCCAATCCCGCTTGATGACGGGAACCGGTAAGTATCGCAGCATAGAAGAAATGCAGCAAAGCGTTGCCGCCAGTGATTGCCAGATTGTCACCGTCGCTGTAAGACGGGTACAAACCAAGGCCCCCGGACATGAAGGTTTAGCCGAAGCCTTGGATTGGACAAAAATTTGGATGTTGCCCAATACCGCAGGTTGCCAAACTGCTGAAGAAGCGATTCGGGTGGCGCGGTTGGGGCGAGAAATGGCGAAATTATTAGGGCAGGAAGATAATAACTTTGTCAAGTTAGAAGTAATACCTGATCTTAAGTATTTACTCCCAGATCCAATTGGGACGCTGCAAGCCGCAGAACAATTAGTTAAAGAAGGTTTTGCAGTATTGCCTTATATTAACGCTGACCCCATGTTAGCCAAGCGTTTAGAAGAAGTAGGCTGTGCGACGGTAATGCCTTTGGCATCGCCCATTGGTTCTGGACAAGGGCTAAAAACAACCGCCAACATCCAAATCATCATCGAAAATGCGAATGTGCCAGTGGTGGTAGATGCTGGTATTGGTTCACCCTCAGAAGCTGCTCAAGCAATGGAATTGGGAGCAGATGCTTTATTGATTAATAGTGCGATCGCTCTTTCTGCCAACCCAGCAGCAATGGCTCGTGCCATGAATTTAGGAGCAGTTGCCGGTCGCCTAGCATACCTTGCTGGCAGGATGCCGATCAAAGATTATGCCAGTCCTAGTTCACCTGTCACGGGGACAATTACTAATTAGGGAATGGGAACAGGGGACAAGGGGACAAGGGGTGAGAACTTGAAACAAGTCTTTCCCCTTGTCCCCAATTCTCCTTGTCCCCTTGTCCTCTTCCCAATTCCCAATAATGTAACGATTTGTCTAGCAGTTTCAGAGCGGATTTAGCATTTATGTAACATTAAATGAAGTATCAAGATAAAGGAATTAATTCATGCCCTATACCAATGAAGAAGGCGGCCTTCTGAATAATTTTGCCCGGGAACCAAAGATTTATCAAGCAGAACCTCCAACACAAGGGCAAAAACGAACTTATCTCATACTAGGAGTTGCCGCTACAGCTTTGGTTGTCGGCTTGATTCTAGTCGCCTTCTTCGTTTCTAAGAGCAGTTAATCATAAAATATTTTCAGAAAACTTAATCTTCTTTATCGTTTTTCAGGTTCCGATTTTAAGAGGGGCCTGCTTTTTTATTTTTTGTTAAAATTGAATTAGCCATTAAAGTATATAATTATACTTTTTATGACTGTTAGACTTGAAGGCTGAATTTATTCTGAGCAAAACAACATCCAATACGGTTCGGTTAAAGGGGAAAGGGGAAAGGGACTCATGTTTTGAATACATCCTTTTCCCTTTACCCCTTACCCCTTACCCAGACCACAAGGAAAGTGAAAAATGCTTATCCGAACCGTATTGAGACAACATCTACTTAAAAATAATTTTTATTACAGCAGTTTGCAAATAAGTGAGCTATAAAATGTAGGACTCAAAATCACATATCAAAAATTTCTGCTTCCTACCTCCAGCCTCCAAACCTGTAGCTTTGTACTTCATACAAAAAAAAACTGCTGTATGACCTTAGCCCATTTAGATATACCCAAAACGTTGATATGTACTATGTTTTGGCTTTTTAGCCGCTATGAGCGTGAATGATACTGCACACAACAATAATTCTACTTTGAATCGGCAAGTATACCACCGCCTGAAACTTGCCCTAAGCCTTGGCTTACGACGACAACTTTTTTTAGCAGTATGTGATGATTTACACCTAAGAAATCAGGTAGCAGCTCGCTTGCATTCTACATTGGCTTATCCTGTTGGACAGGTGCTATATCAGTCATCAAATGCCCAAGAAAATAGCACTCCAGCTTATCCGCGATTAGTCACATTGCGTTTAAATTTAAACGAACCCAATCCCATAGTTCAGATAAATCAATGGTTAGCTAATTATCCACCACCAATTGTTGGAGCATCAAAAGATACTCCTGGAAGACCTTTTCCAGTACCAGCATTTCAGATTGTCGGCGTGGAACATCTTACCAAGGAAACAGTAGCAACACAGCGTTTGTTTTTACACTATCTCCGCTTAAGTGAGCAATATTTTTCTACACAAGAATCCAGTCGATTTCTAGAATCTAACCTACTGTTGTGGATACCGCGTCCTTGGTTATCTGCCATTAAGCAATCAGCACCACAATTTTGGCGTTGCCGGACTGGTGTATTTGTGTTTGCTGGAGAACCCACACCCGCGACTCAAAATACAGGCTATCCAGAACGTTTTTCACCTTCGAGAAACTTGGATTTAGGGAATATTGAGCAGTCGGTTTTAGATAAATCAGTTAACCAAGCAGAACTCAAAACCCCAGCCTCCGAGTTCAAGTTTGAGAATAATTCCGGTTTCCCAGCAGAGATACAAGGGAATGGCATACACAAAACCCAGGAATTTACTAATAGGTCTGGTAGTGGTAAAAATAATCAATCGCTGTTGTCTTTATCTTATGTAAGTAGCGAGTTAACAGAGCTAGTAACCGCAACAATTAACGCAAGTAGTGATAAAAATACTGAAAATTATTTACAACCGCAGCAGATTTTGTTGGAGATTGAAGAATTACACGAAAAGCAAGCTTCAGGGGATGTACTGGCAGAAGCTTATCATCGCTTAGGCACTTTATACCGCCTTCGGATTGAGCAAGGAGAGTCAACCCTAGAAAACCTGATGGTGGCAATTATTGCCTATCAGGAGGCTATTAGCTATGACGAAAGCTCACCACAACTTCCAGATATCTTGAATGATTTGGGTACACTCTACTGGATGCTATACCGTACACCACCCAATTCTGAGGAGGGACAAACTTATATAGAGCAGGCAATAGAATTTTATCAGTTGGCGTTAAAGATGATTTCACCGCAGACGCATCGAGAAACTTACGCTCGTGTGCAAAATAATTTGGGGACGGCTTATGGTGATTTAGCCCGTTTTTCTCACCCATCTGACAATTGGCAGGAGGCAATATTAGCTTACAACGAAGCACTCAGCTACCGTACAGCCGATATGGATTCATTAAAGTATGCAGCTTGCCAGAATAATTTGGGTACTGCTTACTGGCATCTAGGGCAATACAATCAACCGATTGTGCATTTAAAGAAAGCGATCGCAGCTTACAACGAAGCACTCGTATACTACAACCCCGAAGAGGAACCGCTCAAGTATGGGATGATTCAAAACAACATCGGTACTGCCTGTTGGAATCTGGCACAATACGAACAACCTGCCCAAAATCTCCAGCTAGCTATTAATGTCTATAGCAAAGCTCTTAAGTATCGCACTCCAGCTAATGTTCCCAGTGCCTGCGCCGCTACACAAAATAATCTAGGTACTGCCTACTGGCATTTAGCAAACCTTTCTCAGACAACTAAAGAGGCACGTCAAAAGTATTTGCAACTATGTATCAGCGCTTATGAAGAGGCTATAGCTTTGGCTCACTCACTTAACGGTACTCCTTTAAGCTTTGATTTGCTTGCCTCTTATAATAACTTGGCACTAGCACATTATCAGCTAGTAATAGATAAGTCGTTTCATGGTGACAAAGCAACACATTCTCAACACTTAGAAGTAGCTTTAGACTACCATTTGCAAGCTTTAAACGGATTGAGCAAACAATCAGAGGCTTATCAAACAACCTTTACTTATGTGGTGAAAACTATTCGTGCTTTTCATAATGAATTAGGGATACAGGGACAAACTCTAGCTTTATCTAAAGTTCCTAGTCAGTTATTACCAGAGATATTGTCAAAGTTATAAGGTATTGAGGAGTAACTTGATATCAAATTGACAATTACTCAGAGCATCAAGTAAGGTTCTCTGTTCAAGCAGATGCTCTCACTTTTTCGGGTATCTCTATTTCATAACTTTTGTGGATAATAAAAGATTAAAACCCGCCAGCGTAGGTTTAGTTTGTATGGTTCTGTGACTATCAGTACCATAGGTAAATCATTCGTTAAGAAAACGAAAATATTTCCTAATTTCTAGCAAATTAATTTAGAATGGAAGTAAGAGTTCGCAGTTAGCCCGTCGCCTCTATTCAATGGCTTAAATATGTGGACATAAGTAATAAAACAAAGTTTAGGAACAAAATGATACTCGTTTACGTCGCAAAAATGTCTTGCCTATGATTTGAGTAACGCACATTAGCAGGATACTCATTCAGAGTTGCGATCGCACAGGCTCCCATAATAGTAAGTGCTTTTATCTTCGGAATACGCTTATAGACAGGTTTAAAACAGTCAGAAACAAACTCAGTAAATCACCGTCATTAAATACATCACATACACAAAGGACAACCCTCTTATGACTCGCCTATATCAATGGAAATCTGGAACTGCTGCACTAATGGCAATAGCCGTTACCGCAAGCGTCGCTAGCCCCCTATTAAGCTTGGCTCCTGCCAATGCACAATACAGAATTGGGCAAGACAGAAATACTCAATATGGAAACGTTACCATTCCTTCTGGGGTTGCTTTTCCTGTCACCTACGAGAAAGAGACTATTACTATTGCTCCTGGGGAAAGTAAATCTATAACCTTGAGAATAGCCAATGACATTATCGACAGAAATAGAAATGTCTTAATTCCTGCTGGAACTAAAGTAAATGGACGGCTAGAATCTGTTGACTTAGATAATTATTCAAGAAATACAGATGACAACCAAGGAAAAGGCGTGCGGTTTGTCGCTCAAGAATTAGAATTTTCTAATGGTCAGCGTCAGTCGATTAATGCAACTTCTCGGACATACACCACAACTCAAAAAGTTTCACAAGGGCCTAGCACTGGTCAGGTTTTAACTGATGCAGCTATTGGTGGAGGCGCTGGTCTTTTAGGTTCACTAATTACTGGTAACAACAGAATTGATGATTTAAAACCTGTTATTGGTGCGGCTGCGGGTGCAGGTGCAAGTGTCCTATTACGGAAAAAAGAAGCAAATGTGTTTGTCATCAGACCCGCACAAGATTTAAGGCTCACACTGAATTCTAATTTGAATTTAGTACCACGCTCGCGCTACTAGATTTAACTCCATTCAAGTCGTGACTTTAATCACCCCTCACAGGCGATCGCCACTTTAACTATAGTGTGCGATCGCCTTCATTTTTAGACCTAAAAAATTCTATTTAATAGCAACTATCATATCTCTATATCGTCTTCATCACCATCGATATTTATTGGAATACTTATTGAAGTATGCTATTGAAGGAAAGAGCTAGGAAAGTCATCTCTATTTTATTCTCTATCTAAAAGAGTATTCAAAATTACCTAATATCCTGATATTTTTTCTCAAGTAGTGTATAAAAGAGTATTTTATTATGGTAAGTAAAAGTTTCATTTTAAGCACATCTCTTGCAATTCCCGTGGTGTTAATTCTTTTGACTCAGGGAGAAAAGATAAAAGTATCTTTAGTTGAAAATGCCCCTCAGATATCCACTAACAACGAAATTAGCCTATCCAGCAGCAAGCTAATTAGCGCGAATTCAACACCGAAAACATACTATGTTAGTGGTAATGGAAACGACAAAAATAGCGGACTTTCTACTTCATCCGCATTTAGGACAATTCAGAAAGCAGCAGACCTTACCAACCCTGGTGATACAGTATTGATTATGAATGGAGTCTACAAAAATGTAGCCAAAGCTTTAAGTGTAGTAAGTATTAAACGTTCTGGAACTGCAAATGCCTGGATTAGGTATAAAGCATATCCTGGACATTTACCAAAAATTCAGCACAATACATGGAGCGGTATTCTAATTTCAAGTGGAGCTTCATATATTGAGATCAACGGACTGGAGGTTATAGGGAATAATGCCAATATAACTCTTGATTATGCGATGAGTGAGAAGAATAACAGACAAAACCCACTCACGAGTGGAAACTGCATCAGCATTGACGGACGAACCAGTGGTCATGTTCATCACATCCGTATTCTGAACAATAAAGTGCATGACTGTGGAGGAGCAGGTATTTCAGCGATTCAATCAGATTATGTGACAGTAGATAATAACGTAGTTTTCAATAATGCCTGGTATGGTGTTTATGGTGCTAGTGGTATTTCAATATTGAATAATTGGAATTCTGACAAAAACCAGGGATACAAAATGTTTGTTACCAACAACAAGGCTTACAACAATCGTATGTACATCCCTTGGATTGCAGTTGGAAAGATCACGGATGGTAATGGTATTATTATCGATACTACAAGAAACGATCAGAATAATTCAAAATTGGGCGCATATCAAGGACGCACTTTAGTTAAAAACAATCTGACATTTAATAATGGTGGCTCAGGTATTCATACATTCTTAAGCGATCATGTTGATATTGTAAATAACACTGCTGTTTTAAATAATCAAAGCCCTGAAATTAAAGATGGGCAAATATTTGCTAATGTATCATCTGATGTCAGGATTTTAAACAATATTCTCTATGCTTACCCTGGCAAAGATATTAATAGTAACAATAAAAATAAAAACGTTGTTTATGATTATAATATATACCTTAATGTTTCTAAAATAAGTGTTAAGGGAACTCACGATATTGTTGCAGATTCACAGGTTTTAAAAAAATATCCTACTCTCGAAAAAATATCTAATGATTGGAAATCGCGACTAGATAAACAAAATCCACCAACACGGATTTATGTAGAGTCTAACTCCGCAGGTTTTGTTTGTGAGTCAGTAACTTATAGTTTACAAGGGAAACCTATCCAAGCGGGATGCTCCCCGCTATCTTTAGCTCAAATTGCTTTTTCTGATGTTTCATCTAACTATTGGGCGGCACAATTTATTCAACAATTGTCACAGCGTGGTGTAATTGCTGGATTTCCTGATGGTAGATTCCGCCCTGAAGAACCGGTGACACGCGCTCAATTTGCCGCTATGGTCAACAAAGCTTTCCCTAAATCACAGCAGAGGCAGGCGATCAATTTTGCTGACGTGCCTAGCAACTATTGGGCATACAGTGCAATTGGGCAAGCCTATACCATTGGTTTTTTATCTGGATATCCCGGTAATCGGTTTCAACCTAACCAGGCTATTCCCCGCCAGCAGGTTTTGGTTTCCCTTGCCAACGGTCTGGGATATACTTCTGGTGGCAATACCGAAAACACTCTGAAATATTTCAACGATGCCTCTAACATCGCTAGCTATGCCCGTAGCCCGATCGCAGCCGCAACCCAAAAGCAAATTGTGGTGAACTATCCTAATGTGAAATCCCTGAATCCAACCGCAACCGCAACTCGCGCCCAGGTAGCAGCTTTTATCTACCAAGCACTGGTTAGTTCTAAGCAAGCTTCAGCAATTAACTCGCCTTATGTCGTGTCAAACCTCAGCAATTAACTGCCTAATCAACAATTATCCATGTCTATAATCATTGCTGGAGAACGTAGTGGGGTGGGCAAGACAACAGTCACGCTTACCCTTTTAGCATCTTTACGCCGACGCGATCGCTTGGTGCAATCTTTCAAGGTAGGCCCAGACTACATCGATCCGATGTTTCATCAACACGTAACTGGTCGTCCATGTCGCAACTTAGACCCAGTGTTGACTTCAGAAACCTACGTTCAGCAATGTTTTGCCCGTCATAGTCTACTTACTGAATATGCCCTAGTAGAAGGGGTAATGGGATTATTTGATGGAATTTCGTCATTGGTCAATAGTTCTTTGTCTCCTGCAAATGACAAAGGACAAATTACTGACTTTGCAAGTACGGCACACATTGCACGGCTTTTAGATTTACCTGTGGTGTTGGTGATTGATTGCAGTCGCTTGTCTGGTTCTGTCGCTGCGATCGCTCACGGCTACCAATCTATTGACCCCCGAATTAAAATAGCCGGGGTAGTATTAAATCGCGTGGGAAGCGATCGCCACCTCTCTCTCCTCAAAGATGCCCTAAAACCCTTACAATTACCTATTCTCGGCGTGCTGCGCCGTCAAGATAACATCACAATTCCCGATCGCCATTTGGGTTTAGTACCCACAGCAGAACTTACTGAACTCAACGCTTTAATTGATCGCCTCGCCGATTTAGGAGATACTTGCTTCGATTGGCAAAACTTATTACCCCTGTTAAAATCACAACCTCTCCCTCCTCCCCCTAATCCGCCTCATTCTCCCTCCTCCATCAGAGTTGCAGTCGCGCGCGATCGCGCTTTTAATTTTTATTACCAAGACAATCTCGATTTGCTGCAACAACTTGGTGCAGAACTGGTTTTCTGGAGTCCATTAGAAGACGCTGCAATACCAAAAGATGTCCAGGGAATGTATTTTGGCGGAGGTTTCCCAGAAGTTTTTGCCCAGCAACTAGCAGAAAATACCAGCGTTCGTGATGGAGTGAAAACAGCAATTCTCCAAGGAATGCCTGCGATCGCTGAATGCGGAGGATTAATGTATTTATGTGAGCAAATTATCGATTTTGAGGGTAAATCTTGGGCGATGACGGGAGTTTTACCGACATCTGCTGTTATGGGTGCGCGTTTAACTCTGGGGTATCGTCGTGCAGTAGCTTTGCAAGATAATCTGTTAGTGAAAGCAGGTACAGATGTTCACGGACATGAATTTCATCGTTCCCATTTAACCTTAACTCCCACTAAGCCCCTATTTGAAACTTCTCGCTACGATTGTGATGAAAATATGGGATGCGAGGGATGGGGTTTTCCTGCAAATGTTCATGCTTCTTATGTTCATCTGCATTGGGGAGAAAGTAGAGAAATTCCCGAACAGTTTCTTAAAGAATGTAGAACTTATAAGTAGGTTAAGTAGGTTGGTGCAATTAAAGCTAACTGGCTAAGGCTGTTATTGGTCATTAGTAAGGATTTTAAGCCTATTTAACGTGAGTTCGACGGAGTGAATTGACGTGGTAAAAGATTTTGGGTTTAATTCAACGTGAGTTCGATAAATTCATATCGTCATTTAACTTACGAATCAAACGGGATAACTCACGAATGATATTCACCGCAATTTCAGGAGTTTCTTCGATCGCATCATACAATTGCTCTTGCGTCAGTTCTAAAAATTCGCAAGGTTCCAAAGTTGTTGCAGTGGCAGAACGAGGTTGAGTATCAAATACTGCCATCTCACCAAAATATTTTCCCTGTTCCACCTCTGCAAGCATTTTATTGCCGATGTGAACCTTAACCCGGCCTGACACGACAATATAAAGCGATCGCCCTTCTTCTCCTTGGCGAAAGATGGTGTAATTAGCTGGAAATGACAGTTCGTTCATCACTGAAGTGAGCCGCACAATAAAATCATCCCGCAATTCCTTAAAAATCGGGACTCGCCGGACAAATAATAAACGGTCAACACTGGTTAGCATAATTACAAGTTAAACATAAAAAATTACTGTAAATTTTAAACCTGAAGCCAGAGCGCAATTAGTCATATTAACCGATGTTGAACGCTAGCCGCCAAGAATATCTCAAACTTGAGCCTGTCTTTGATCTGACTTTCCACATAACGTGAAAAGTCCACCAAAAACCTAACCTCCTCCTTCCCGACGCGGGAAGGGAGAAAATTCAAAGTTTTTCTCCTTTTAGGAGAGAGATTTTCTAGATGCCGTGAAAAGTTAGGTCTTTGATAGAAGCGATGCCTACGGCGGTAAACTACGCTCTTAAACTTCTCAGATAGTAACTCAGTATGAAGCCTAACCAACTGCCAGTTTAGGGGAAACTAGTTTTGTTAAAAACTTTGCCAGCCTCGCTAAAGCAACACCTATAAAACAGACTGTTTATCAATCACCTTTATTTATCGTTTTAAAAAACAAGAGTATTTGCTCTTATTGGGTTGCAAGCCATAATATTGACTTCATGAGCTCCCAAGGTACCTTGCTGAGAAAAAAATCACCAATTTGATTAGAGGCAATCGCCTCTAAAAACTGGGGAAACTGGCTGATGACTAGTGAACCTCAATCGGCTGTCATTAGGTAAAACAGTCACAAAATCTCCTTATCTACCCTCACCGCGAGGTGCAGAGAAGGACTAGGACATAACAGCATTGAATTATCGTGAGCAACAATTATGAGTTGGCTAATTAGTACATTAATTATTGGAATCTCTGTCGCTTTTGCCACCACCTTTGACGACAATTTATATTTGACAGCTTTTTTTGGAAAAGTCAATCGCAGCTTTCGTCCTAAGCATATTATTATCGGTGAATTTCTGGGATTTACTACCTTAGTATGCGCTAGTCTCCCTGGTTTCTTCGGTGGTCTTCTGATTCCTAGCACCTGGATTGGATTACTAGGTTTGCTTCCCATCGCCATTGGTATCAGCAATTTCATCAGTCGAGAAGAAGAAGGAGAAACAGTGCAAGCTGTGTCAGTTGAGTTAAAGTCTCCTGTCAAATCTGAACGCCAGAATAAATCATTATTAGCAACCATCCGCGATCCTCAAACCTACCGCGTTTCTGCTGTCACCATTGCCAATGGAGGAAACAACATTGGGATCTATGTACCTTTGTTTGCTAGTAGCAATCTTCCCAGTTTGAGTGTAATTTTGTGTGTTTGTTATTTCAGTATTGGAGTGTGGTGTTTCCTGTCTTACAACCTGACTCGTAATCCTCTGATGACTCCCGTTTTAACCCGCTTCGGCCGAAAAGTCTTCCCATTTGTCTTAATTTACCTGGGACTCTCTATCTTAATTAAAAGTGAATCATATCGACTGTTACCTAGTCTGGCAATGCTTTCTAATTAGGAATTACACCCGAACTGAAAAATTGTTACTTGGGGATGCGATGTCTACGACGGGCTACGCCTACGCAGATGGGTGCTATTCCCTAACATAACCAAACAATCACCTGAGCGTTTTCCATCCAAAAAAGATTTTTTAATCACTTGAATTTATCAACTTGAATCAAAATAATATTTGATCTTATCAATCAATTTATCTAAAGTGAGAATAAAGCACATTATTGATGGCTCTTATAAAAGTAAACCCACTACTACGAATAATGATAGGAAGGAACTCATGAATCAATCAAATTCCAAAAAACTAACTCGGTGGATTGTAACAGCAGTATTTCTGGTACTTGTAGCAGGATTTTCGCTCCTTGACCAACAAGCAGTTAAAGCTCAAACACTAACAACATCCATACCTACTGAGTCTGAACTAGCTCCAATCACATCTCCACTTACACCGCCAATGGAGTCTGTAACTTCCCCAGTCATACCTCCGGTTACACCGCCAATGGAATCTGTAACTTCCCCAGTTATACCTCCAGTTGTATCTGTAGCAACCAATGTTAGACATTTATTACAAACTAATGAATGTGTTGGATGTAACCTAACTGGAGCAATGCTTAAGGATGCAAACCTGCAAGCGGCAAATTTGGAGGGTGCTAACTTACAAAATGCAGACTTAGAAAGGGCTAACCTACAGCAAACAAACTTAAAAGGGGCAAACTTTCAAGGAGCAGATTTAGGTAAGGTAAACCTTTTGGGAGCAAACCTTGTGGGAGCAAACCTATTTGATGCAGACTTAGAAAAAGCCAACTTGTTGGGAGCAAATCTGCAAATGGCTAACCTACAGGGCGCAGACTTGGAAAAGACAAATCTCACAAATGCAAACATCCAGGGGATTAACCTGATGGGGGTTGATTTGGAAGATGCGATCAGACCTGAAGGATTCACTGTTCAGTGATTAAACTGAAGTTCTGAGTGTAAATTTAATAAAACCCTCAAAAGCCTGATTCAGTAATGAATACAGGCTTTTATTTTTAAAGGTTTGTACTCATATAATTGTCGGAATTTGCGATCGCCACAATAGTAGATAAAGGCACGTCAGCAAAATACTGTTGCTGAAATTGTTCTTCTCGGACAGCAGCTAAAAACCTTGCCACCGCTTCATCAGCAAGGTTTTCTGCCCTATCACTCGGATGCCAGGTAAATTGTAAATAATTGTCTTGTCGTTTGATTGTGAACCCTAAATGTTTTAAGGCTTTAATTCCTACAAGTAAAGTTTGATCGCTGATGCCGATTTTCTCTAAAAGTTGGACGCGCGTAACTGGTTGATTTGTGCGGCTGAGGTATTTGGCAATTCCGACAAGAGTCAACCAAATTTGATTGGGTGGTTGGTGGTTGGGTTTAGACCAAGCGATCGCTAATTGTTGTTGATTAGAAAGCGTAGACGCGGAACGGCTTATGGCTAGACATCGCCGCAACCATAGGCGTAAATTATCCCAACTCGTGGGACAATCTTCAAGAATCAACGCTAAGTCTTGAGTTGTGTTAGCCGTAGCCTGTGAGTATTCCTGATTCCGTAAGTCTAAAATTAGTGGTGAGTGTTGAGTGTTAAGTGCTGAGTTAACACTGGGACGCACAGCAATTAATCTGATTTCATAACGTTTTTTAAAGGTGTTGTAGTCTAATTCAGCTATGCAATCACACCTTCCTATGGGCAATTCATCTTTGTAATGTCCCCACCATAAGCCAGGAAAAGCACTTCTGCCAGAATCATCCCGAATATCAAACTCAGTTTTAATGTACTGTACCTTTTTCCCTTGCCAATCCTGCTGATTGCGATGCCAAGCATTTTCAAACCAGCAGTTTTGAATTAGCAACTTCGGAACAGGATTACCCATTCCACAAGGTTCTAGCACTTTCAGTTCTAAAAATAACTCTTTTCCCAAGTCTGCAACTGTCACCGTCAAGTCTGCTTGCACAGTTGGCGTTAGGGTTGTACTACCTAAAGATTGCCGCAGCTGCTGATTAATCGCTGCTGTAAATAAAGGAATATTCTCTACTAACAAACTCAAACCTGCTGCAAAGGGATGTCCCCCAAAGCGATGTAACAAATGTGCTTGGTCTTTTACCAGTTGGTATAAATCTACAGAATTCACCGAACGGGCGGAACCACGGGCTAATAAGAGTGCTGAGTGCTGAGTGCTGAGTTCTGAGTTAGATAAAGAAGTAATTTCTCCCCCTGCTCCCCTGCTCCCCTGCTCCCCTGCTATTTCTGTACTTAACAAAATAGTCGGACGACCTGTTTCTTGTGCTACCTGTCCAGCAACTAAACCCAATACACCCGCAGGCCATTGGGCATCTTCTAGGACGATGACGCTGGTGGTTGATAAGTCTAATTGAGTAAGTTTTTGTGCTACTTGCGCTTGTACATCTTTTTGCAAAGATTTGCGCCTAGTGTTTGCGAGTTCTGTAACTTCGGCTAATTCGTTACAACGTTTGACATCTCGACTGGTTAATAATTCAACGCAAAAACTGGCATCACCTTGGATGCGGCTAACAGCGTTAATTCTTGGGCCCAAACCAAAGGAAATATCTGTGGGGCGATCGCCACTTTTCTGGCACAATTCTAATAATCGTCCCACTCCCGGACGACGACGCGCTGCTGGTGGCTGTTTAAAATCTTCTTGTAGTCGTTGAATTCCCAATTGCGCCAAATAACGACAATCTCCACTTAACTGCACTAAGTCGGCAATTAATCCTACTGCTACTAAATCTAATAAATCCTCTAACGGATGTTTTGCAACATTAGGCAGACTTTTATATAGTGCCTCCACCAACTTATAAGCTACCGCTACCCCAGAAAGATTAAATAACTGATGTTCCCTTGAAAAATAGCGGGGATTGATAATTGCTGCGACGGATGGGCGTTCAGTTGGTAAAGTATGATGGTCTGTAACTATTACATCTATGCCTAGCTGTTTTGCGTAGATAATTTCCTCAATATTTGTGCTGCCAGTATCACAAGTAACAATTAATTTACAACCTTGTTTTGCTAAGTTATCAATACCTTGATTATTGAGACCGTGAGATTCTTTTAGGCGATTGGGAATATAGTAAATTAACTGAGTATTTTGTTTAAAAAATTGCCCTAATCCATCCCAAAGTACAGATGTAGCGGTAATCCCATCAGCATCAAAGTCTCCCCAGATAGCTATTTTTTCTTTAGCGTTATATGCATGTTGCAACCGTGCGATCGCTAAGTCCATTTCTTGCCCAAACTCAAAGGGACTCGCTGGTTGATAAGCTTTATAGTTAATAAAAGCTGTTAATTGTTGATTATCTTTAATTCCCCGTTGCCACAACAATTGTGCTGCATATATTCCACTTGATGCGGGTGTATGCTGTTTCACCGCTTGGATGAACCACTCCGGGGGTTGTTCGGTTGCTGTTATAGTCCACTGCTGTTGTTCTGGCATGATTAAATCGGGGATTGATCCTCGGTTGTTTGAGATTCACCTGCTAGGGGATTAAGGACTACTTCATTGGCGACGCTATCAGCTTTCCGGGCGCGAATTGCCGGACGCGATCGCTTGTAACCTGCTCTTTCAGCTTTTTGGTGTTCATAATCAATCAATCTGCCATAATATTCATGCTTGCTTAAATTCATCGACAAGAAAATATGCTGGCGAGTATTACCAAAACCCTTGCGGTTAAAAAACTTTAAGGCTGAAGTATTGGTGGGATCGGTATCTACCAGCATAAACCGTGCGCCATCTTCAATCATTCGGGCGACGACTTTATCCACCAATTTGTCTGCTACTCCCCGACGCTGATACTTCGGGCTAACTCCCAACCATAAAATGTATCCATAAGTCCAGGATGCTTTGGTAATGATAGTTCCCAAAATGAATCCTGCTAATTCCCCGTCAGTTTCGGCCACAAGACAATATTCAGGATCGGTATTGTAAAGTCCAATCACCTCCCATTCATCCCATGTACGGTATAAATAAGGATATAAATCGCTGGTAAATAACCCTTCTCCCAAGTGGTAAACGGGAGCAATGTCATCAATTCCTAATTCGCGGACATAAATGGCTTCAGTTTCGTCAAAAGTTGACATAAATTTAGAAGTTGTGATTTTTTTATATCCCTATTGGACTTGACAAACATCCTTTAATGTATGGGGTTGAGTGAGATTTCTTGAATGCTGTCAAAATTGGGCAATGAGTCTTTCACTGCTTCTTCGGGAACTTGTGTGCGCTCGCACCGTTTGGCAAACTGACAATAATCACAGGTTTTGCTACCCTCTGCCACTTGAGGAAACTGTTGATTATTTTGGTAATCTTCCAACCAATTAGTTAACTGACTTAACAGTTGATTAAGTTTCTTTGCTATTTTTGTGTGTTGAACAGTATTGTAATTAAATTTAATATTTTGCGGCTTACCCTCAGATTGGACAAACCAGTAAGTCATGGAAATATTTTCTGGCGAATAATCGCTAGTTTCTGCCAATACATAGAGATAAAGCCGTGTTTGCCAGTTGGATTCTAACTCGCGTTTATTGGGTGGTTTAGGATAAGTTTTCCAGTCTAGAATTTGCGCTTGTTGGTTATCTGCAATCAATAAATCATAGACAACCGTCAGCAAATAATCTTGAACTTGCAGGGTGCGGTAGTGTTCACTTTCACGGAAAGTTTGATTATCAGATGCAGCCGTTAAAATTTCAGGTGCGGCATCAGCAAAACCTAGCATCCAGCTTTGCAGTTTAGCATCTGCTTGCAAAAAACTGTCAATTGGCAAACCCATTTCTCGCTGCTGCATTAGCAAGTGAAAACGACTACCCAAAGTTAGCCGTTCTTCTTGTTCTGGATTTGAGGGCGAATTGAGTTTTTCTAAATAGGTATGTTGGAATTTACGCGGACAAGCTTCTAGTAAGTTGAGTTGTCCTTGAGACAGTCGCAGTAGTTGAGTGGGAGTTAACAGCATTCTTCTATTTTAGAAGTTAAAAGGGCGAATGACCTCCGCCCTAGCTCTAAGTTGACACCCAAACAATAACTGCTATAGTTCTCATATCTGTTATTTCAACTCTTCATAATCTGCCTCATCTTGGTGATTAGAATGTTTCGTTTTTTCTTGGGACTTGATGGAGCCAAGCAATCAAGCGCGAGTTAGTTTCCCTAGAAGAATTGCTAGATGATATTGTGCGTCCCTTGCCCAAAAGGGAAGTACTTGAAGCACTCGCTAATTGAACAAAGAACTGCACTTTTCTCCCTCCAGTCTGTGATGATGAAATAGATGACTGACCGATTAATTGAACAGGTTTATCACAAAATTACTACTGGGGATATTAGGCTAATTTATAAGCTATTTACTTGTACCTGGACATAACGGTTCGGTATAAATCATAGGACTTACGCAAACAATAGTTAAAACCCTGATTCTCAAGTAGGGGCAATTCATGAATTGCCCCTACCGTGTGTAGTTTTGCGTAAGTCCTAAATCAGTTACCTTCAGTCCCGATGGTCAAACCCTAATTTGTAGTAGCCAAGATGAGACAATTAAAGTTTGGGATGTATTGACAGGTGAGTGTCTAAAAACACTGCGTAGGCGTAGCCCGTCGTACACATCGCCAAAAGGCTAAGAAAAAATGAATATCACCGGGGTGACAGAATTAACATCGGCACAGATAGAAACTCTCAAAGCCTTGGGAGCCGTAGAAAAATCGAAAAAATAAAAGGTAAAAGAATGAATTTTGCCTTTTCCTTCATCCTTTTACCTTTTTTATGTACCTGATGCTTATTTCATGTTAGCCCTTGCGTCCTTCACTGCGGCAAAGAAAAAGAATCCGGTGAGTGGAATGCTCAATGCGAGGATAATCGCCGTGACTTGGAAACCCAAATCTGGTTGTCCGTAACTGAGTTCAAAAATTGAACCAACAGCTGCGATCGCACTTACACAAGAACCACCCAGAAATAAACCGCTTTTTGGAGTTAAATACACTACTAGCCCCCTATGCTATTGGTTTCACCGCTTGATACGAGAAGCCATTTTTAGATAGCTCCTGGGCTAAAGTCAAGGAGTTTTCTACACGGTCTACAAATACCACACCGTTGAGGTGATCCATCTCGTGCTGAATGCAGCGTCCTAAAAGGGCATTAGCCTTTAATGTTCGAGGACGGCCATATTCGTCTTTATAGGCTATCTCCACGACTTCAGGACGCTTTACGTCTAGATATACGTTAGGAATGCTTAAGCATCCTTCTTCGGCAACAGAGATGTCGCGGCTGACTTGTTTAATGGTGGGGTTAATTAACACCAAAGGCGGATTAGCTGCGTTCTCTGGTTCCAGGTCGATGACAATTAGTTGTTTGTGAATTCCCACTTGGGGGGCAGCCAAACCAATGCCATCTTTGCTGTACATAGTTTGCAGCATTTCCCGCACCATCCGGCGAAGTTCGTCATCTACTTTAGAAACCCGCTTTGCAGCTTGACGCAGCACGCGATCGCCTAAATAATGAAGCTCCAAAGGTGGATTTTTTAACTTTTTTTTCTCTACAGCAATTTCAGAAGGCATGAGTCTCAATGGCTAGTGGTGAAAATTCTTACTATTTTCATTCTATCAAGTTGGGGAATGGGGGGTGGGGAATTGGAAATTGGGAATGGGGAATTGGGAACTATGAATTACGAATTATTGGCTGGGGTGATGTGTGTTTAAATCTTTTACGAAACTAGACTATCTGCTTAAAGAAACTTTCCTCGGTTTGCTGCGGGGAGGTTGGATGAATTGGGCAGCTGTAAGTACTGTGACAGTGTTACTGTTTTTATTTGGTTTGAGTTTGCAAACCTCTTGGCAAGTCGAAAAACTACTCTATCAGTTCGGTAGTCAGCTAGAAGTATCAGTTTATCTTGAACCGGATGCACGGGCCGAAAACATTGAGCCACTGATCGCAAAAATGCCAGAGGTTGCGGCGATGCAAACCATTACCAAAGAGCAAGCTTGGACTAAGTTAGTTAAGGAAATGAGAATTTCTGATATTGAGGGTGCTACGCAGCAGCTAGGTGAGAATCCTTTAGTTGACGAGATGAAGGTGAAAGCGCGTAATTCTCAAGTTGTACCAACTTTAGCAACGCAACTGGCTAAGTTACCGGGAGTTGAGACGGTGGAGTATATCGATGAAGCAGTTAAACGCATTGCCCAGTTGCACCGGGGTCTGAACTGGATTACTTTAACAATTACAATTATTCTGACCCTAACAGCGATCGCAGTGACTACAACCACAATTCGGTTGATTGTGATGGCGCGACGGCAAGAAATTGAAATTATGCAACTAGTGGGAGCAACCTCAGCTTGGATTTACCTGCCGTTTATTTTACAAGGAATTGCTTTTGGTTTAGTTGGTGGTGCGATCGCTTGGAGTTTCATTTCTGTGATTCAACAGTTTCTTGGTAAATTGCTAGCCAATCAACCTGAGTTTATTCAAGTTATCAGCAATGGTGTGCAACTCACTCCAGCCCAAGTTTTACTATTACCCTTGATTCTCTTGAGTTTCGGTGCAGCTGTAGGATTAATGGGAAGCTTATTTGCAGTCCGAAGTTTTGCTAAAGGTTAGGGGTTAAAGATTGGGCATTGGTTATGTACAAATGACCAATGACAAATGACAAAGGACAAATCTTTATGAAATCACAATGGGAATGTTTTCTGCAAAATCTTGGTGTATGGGAAGGTTCATTTACCAATTTTTCTCCCCAAGGTACGCTTCTGAACGATACTTCTAGCCGTCTTTGCCTAGAAGGTTTGAACAATAACCAGACAGTACGCCTAACTCTAAGCCGTTCGGGAAAGGATGATGTAATCAGAGAATTTAGGTCTGTGGGAGGAGGTCTGCTATTTTTTGAAAATGGTTCATTTTCTGAAGGTTTAATCCAGCTAGGGCCATTTTCTGAATTTGGTGGAGAACTCGCTTTTGTTCATGAAAATCGCCGCTTACGTCTGGTACAACTGTTTGATAAAAATGGTCATCTAAATGGACTAACTCTCATTCGAGAACATCTAGCTGGAACCCCGGTAGCAGAACGTCCCCTTTTGCAGATACATGACTTGTTAGGAGAATGGCGAGGACAAGCAGTGACAATATATCGAGATTTGCGTCCGCCTGATATTTACTCTACAACTTTGAAAATACAACTTGATGATGCTAGGCGATTAATTCAAAGTACTTCTTTTGGCGATCGCACAATTACCTCAACTGCTACTATCAAAGGTTCTATCATCCTCTTTGACCAAGATCCAGAAAAACAGGTACAAGTATTATTGTTACCTGATGGCGCTTCTGCAACTTCTCCCCTCAAGGTGCAATTACGTCAACCCTTATTTTTGGAAGCGGGTTGGTTAATCCAGCCAAATCTGCGCCAGAGGATGATTCGTAGCTATAACGACAAAGGCGAATGGGTTAGTCTGACATTAGTTACTGAAGAAAGGGTGTAAGGGATTTGAGAGTGCAATCGTACTATGTCATGAGATATTAGACCAAACTTTCCTTAGACATCAGGCTTCATTTACCATATTTAAAATCTGATTGTATAGGGCTGGAGAAACTCTAAACTCTGATGTAGTAATTAAGGCATCCATCAACGGTTTGACAGCAACTATGAGATTTTGATGTTTCGCCTCAATCAAAATACCCAGCAATCCAGTAATCCTTAACCCCAGGCGATTAGCTTCTGCTCGACCCCGACGTTCATCAATCAATAGTAAATCAGCACTCAGTTCTAAGGTAAGGGCGATCGCCTCAGACTCTCCAGGATCTAATCTCACCTCATCTCGAAGGCGTTCAACAATCTCGCGGTTTAAAACTTTTCGCACTTCCAGCCAAGAAGCAGTTTGAACTTCAGAGTTTCCAGGAACGGGAAGATCGATATCGGTAAGCTCACAATATACTGCTTCGGGAATGGTGACTTGAGTGTAGAGTTGAGGCAGAAGTTGCAAGTGTTGAATTGCCGCTAAATTGGTGATCGCCGACGTATCACTGATAACAATCACAGCCTTCCAAGCTCTCGCAGGTTTTTCAAATCCAATTCAAAGTCCTCAACGTCGTAGGAGTAGAGAGGGATATTTCGCTGCTTGAGGAGTTGGCGAAAGGTATTGGGTTGCATATCCGCTAGCTGACTGGCATAGCCTATCGTTAAGCGTCCTGTCTGGAATAGGAACAGCGCAATTTCTTGACAAAACTCGCTTGGGGTAAGCTGAGATGCTTGTAGAATTTCGTCTGAGATTACAATACTCATAGCAAGGCTAGTTTACCGATTATATCTTCAGGGTAGCCCAAGAAACTTCAAACTACGTTACGGTGGCATATAAGCAGTCAACATTTTTTTTGCCAATTCAATGGTTTTGAAATGGTAATCAGGCAATTTGAAGTGTGCTAGGTTGAGGAATCGATTCACCTTCTACTTCCCAAGCTTCCAAATACATTTCAATCACTTCTTCACCATTATGAATAGCTTCTTCACGAGTTTTGCCGTGAGTGCAAGGCATAATAACGCGATCGCCAAACTCTGGAATCGTAACTAGGAAAAGTTGATCTTCATCAGACCATTGAAGAATCATACTGTATCGATTCATAAATCCTCGTCTTCCCTTAACTCTTGGAGTTCAGTTAATAAACTGAATGATAAATCCTGTGATCGCACTTTTCATCGTGGAAGTGTTTAAGATTGTGAGTGGAAAAATCTGTTGGGTAACGCCATCCCTCTACCCAACCTTATATTTTAAAAATAAGTGGTAGACTGTTCGCTGTAAAGTTATTGTTAGCCTGCGCCCCGATCGCCATTGTTTTCAATGTAACGGCGCAAAACTGAGTTAATCAGTGTTTTGTACTCTGTACCTTGTTCACGAAACCACGTTATCACTTCTGGATCTAACTGAATCAGGTCACTGGCTCGTGTTGCGGGAATCCTCAGCGTGGCATTTTCAAAAAACTTATCGTTCAAAGGTGGGGTGTCTGAGTAATCAATGTCCTCATCCGTCATCGCCTCTAATGCAGCCCAATCAGTACGTGAGGTATTGTTCAAGTCGTTGACGCTCATATCGGTTTATTTATTGCCTGAACTCTCACCATTTCCTGCACCTAAGATCGATTTGATAAAAGTATCTCCTGAATATCCAACCAGAAACCCTGTAAACAAACCGCCCCAAAAGTCTTCGACTGAAACAACTTGCTGAACGTTACTTTTACGAGCGAACGCAACAATAATAATTAGAGCAAAAATGATTGTTCGACATATAGATAACCAAAAACTTCGAGATGAGAAGTCAATAGAGTTTTTATTGTCACTAACAATAAATCCTAATATACTACCAATAATTGCACCAACTATTGAAGATCGCATTGGGGATCTTATGTCTACAGAAAATGGAATTGTATCTATATGATCTCTCTCATCAATTCTATAACGAACTTGTATTTGAAAAGTATGACTAACTGGACTAAAAAAAAGCCATATTCTAGTCTTTAATACAAAATGTTTTACTAGAGAATCTCCTGGATACAATTTTATTCCAGACTTCTCTGAAACTTCAACACTGTTTTCATTTTCATTTACAGAAGGGTTATCCCCCTGTTTCAATAAGTTATTTTTCTCTGTGTCTCCAGTCGTAAGGTTAACAGTTAGATCGGAAGAATTAATATTTAATTGAATTCTATTTGTTAAGTGAGCATTGACCGTACCCTCACTAGAATTCATATTTACTACAGGTACGTCAAGATATCGCAAACTACCGACTGATTCCTCTTCTTCTGGACTAACAGCTACAGCTACTCTTTCATCAGATTCAAGTTTAAAATATCGAAATATTCCAAATATTTGAAAAAATTCAATAGAAATAAAACTTTGAAATATGTCTTGCAAATAAAATTTGCATTGAATAAAATTAAGTTGTAATATCTTATTGATTCCTATCAGATTACTTTTATTTTTTATTTCTTCCAGAAGTTCGCTTCTAGATTTTTCTATTTTTTTTCTGTATCTCTTTTTAGCTAGTTGATCATTAATATCAACTGGAATATGTGTCTCAGTACTTAAGATTCTAACAGGGACAGCAAATGGATTTCTGATTACAACATAAATAGAGATTTCCTCACCAGCAGAGGTGACAGGCTTAGATGTTGAGGCTTCTAACTTCAAAGAGCCACGAATATCTGAATCCTTAGTCTTCTCTACCTTTTTTTCATAAAAACATTTACTTTCTTGCTCTTTATTATTCATTTTTATTTCAGAATATTTCTTTTACAGCTTTTTCTATCTATGCACTACTCCAGAATTCCTAATTCAAAATTCCTCATTGTCATTATTTAGTATCTAAAGCCCTACCAATAAGCTTCTGCATACACATATACCAATGTCAAGTCTGACTCTTTCTTATACGGTACTTTCTAGTATAATTATTTGCTCGATGGCAATATATAAGCATTACAACTGCACTCTATGATGATATGGAGAATTTTTCCATATAAGCTTCATATCTATAGAAACAATTCATACTTAATTTTTGAAATACACGTAGGGTTAGCATGGCCCACCCTACAGATACTTAGATTTTTTTACTAGTCAAATCGAATTCTATAGATATTACATGGAATTTTTCAGTATAAATACTTTGTATAAGGTCATTGTATGGGATCATACCCTATATCTCTTGGGATTAAGCAGAATTTTTCTTCATAACAGCCTTATTTATAGTATTAAACGAAAATTCTCTGGATATCATTAATATCTACAGACGCTCGAAGAAGCTTTTGAATCAGGTAGATAATGCGATTTTATTGGGTAAGTATATTTATACACAACATATCAAAATTTTATGAAGTTTTATATGATATGTCACACTAAACTACAATGACGGTGCAATGCTTGCTTGAGTAAATTTTGATACTCTTCATCCTCAACCCGATAAGCGCCAAACCTCTCCAAATGCGGATTCATCATTTGGGCATCAAAAAATACAAATTTCCTCTGACGCAATCTTTCCACCAATTTAACCATCGCTACCTTAGAGCCTTCAGGAATACGGTAAAACATCGACTCGCCAATGAAAGCCCCACCAATGACAATCCCCAAAATTCCCCCAGCTAATTCGTCACCCTGCCAAGTTTCAAAACTAAAAGCATAACCACTTTGGTAAAGTAGCCAGTAAATCTTTTCCAATTCCGGTGAAATCCAAGTTGTCTCTCTGTCAGCACACCCAGCGACTACAGCTTGGAAGTCCCGATTAATTGCCACAGTAAACCGTTCTTGATTCAAAACGCGCTGCAAAGACTTGGGATAACGAAACCGATCATCCAATGGAATAAAAGTCCGATCGCGACTTCCGTACCAACTCAGGCGATC
Organism: Nostoc sp. ATCC 53789; assembly: GCF_009873495.1. Taxonomy (GTDB): domain Bacteria; phylum Cyanobacteriota; class Cyanobacteriia; order Cyanobacteriales; family Nostocaceae; genus Nostoc; species Nostoc muscorum_A. The sequence goes on from NZ_CP046703.1 coordinate 4,862,739, forward strand.
GCGCTCATCAGCCATGAGAAAATAGCCTTGTGCATAGCCCTCAACAATAGCGGCGATATCATATTGCATAAATAAATATAAAAAAACACTCTTAGAAACGCAATTTGATGTTAACAGTCAACCTCAGCGTTCCTTTGCGTTTCCCTCCGCGTCCCTCTGCGTTTAAAAAAGATGACTCAACCAATTCCACCCATTACCCTACCACCACCTGAAAACCCACTGCTCGAAGGTGAATGGTTAAAAGAGCGTTTACAACGGTGGCTAGATACAGAATTTATCCCCGAAGCAGTAAACCAAAATATTGCCCAACGAGCCGCACAGATTTTTGTGCGTCAACGGATGGAAGGAGAAAACGACCTTGGTTCTCTGGTAATTGCCCTTGTCACAGAGATGCAGTCGTATGATTTTTCCAATAGCTTTTATGGAGAGTTTGCGATCGCCAACGCCGTCAGCGATCTACTCTTAGAAAGTCTGGGAATTGATAAGTGTTGTGGTCAATAATATTTTGTCATTTGTCATTTGTCCTTTGTCATTTGTTCTTTACCAATGACTAATGACCCTTACGGGTTCGCCAGTCACTCATGGGGGAAACCCCCAAGACCGCGCTGGCTCACTAATGACTAATGACTCTTAACTACCAGCTAGACTTAACAACTCCAGGCAAAAGACCTTCATGCGCCCATTCTCGTAGTACGTTCCGAGAGAGTCCGAAATCGCGGTAAACTCCTCTAGAACGACCAGTCAACCAGCAACGGTTGCGGTGGCGGGTGGGCGCACTATTCCGGGGTAGCTGTTGAATCTTCCGGTGGATTTCTAGCTTATCCAAAGGAGATGCTGCACTTCTGAACTCATCCAAAAGGGCTTCCCGCTTGTCAGCATACTTTTCTATCAACCTGGTGCGCTTTTTCTCGCGCTCAATCATGCTCTTTTTAGCCATTATTCTCTAACTTATTTAAAGACACCGTTCTCCATTCTACAGTCTCTCCATCAATTCTGGGGTTACTTGTGTCGCTTACCCTACAACCACTGGCTTATTCGCTACAGGGCATAAATCAGCAAGCTCACACGCAACACAAACGGGAGAGCGGGCTTTACAAATAGCACGACCGTGATAAATCAACCGAATTGACCAATTTTCCCAATCCGGCTGAGGCAATAAACCCATTAAATCTTGCTCAATCCGAACGGGGTCTTTTGCTTCAGTTAAACCCAAGCGTTGACTGAGGCGCTTGACGTGAGTATCTACCGTCACGCCAGCATTAATACCATAAGCATGAGCCAGAACGACATTTGCTGTCTTCCTCGCCACACCAGGAAGCTTTAACAACTGTTCCATTTGGTTGGGGACAACAGAGTTAAACTCGTTAACAATCATCCGACAAGCGGCTTGAATGTTTTTAGCTTTATTGTGATAAAACCCTGTAGAACGCACCAAGCTTTCTAATTCTACTAAGTCAGCGATCGCTAAACTCTCAGCATCAGGAAACTTACCAAATAAAGCTGGTGTCACTTTATTTACTCGCTCATCAGTACACTGAGCAGAGAGAATCGTTGCCACCAACAATTGTACTGGCGTTGAGTAGTTCAAAGAGCAAGTAGCATCTGGATAAAGACGCTTCAGGCGAGCTAAAATTTCTAGCGATCGCTTCTTTTTAGATAACGATTTGCGGGTAGTAATCACTGGAATAATTTTTGTACCCACTCCAATTGGCTAGTTAATTGAGTAGTTTCTTTGACGATCAGAAAAATTCCTAATCCTAAGAGTAATACCAAACCAGTTTGCATTACACCTTCTTGAATCCGGGACGGTACAGGCTTACCGCGTAAACCTTCAATCAGCAGAAAAGCGAGTTGTCCGCCATCCAAAGCTGGTAAAGGCAAAATATTGATAATAGCCAAGTTAATGCTGATAATTGCCGCAAAAGACAACAGATTTACGCTATTATCTTCAGCTAATTTTGCACCTATTTTGACAATATTAACTGGCCCAGAAACTTGTCCAGCAGTTTGTTGAAAATTGGTAATCAACTGCCCAAAACCGCTTAGTGTCCCAACAAATAATTGTTGAAACCTGTTAGCAGCAAGACCAAAAATTTCAAAAGGACTATTCGGACGGCGATAAACTGCGGTAGCATTTGGACTAAGTGCCACACCAACTACACCTTTACCATCGGCTCCCAGTTTTGGCGTTAATTTCAGGGTTTGTTGTTGGTTTTCACGCTGAATTTTCAGTTCGATTTGCTGATTTGGATGAGTTTGAATTTCTTTAGTCAGCAAAGGAGTTGATTTGTCAGAAGCCGGGAGTTCTTGACCGTTTACAGCCAGAATAATATCTCCTTCCCGAATTCCTGCTTGATAGGCAACAGATTCTTGATTAACAGGCTGTACAATGACACCAGCTTGATAGTTTAATTCTTTGGGAATACCAACGATACCCAATTGCAGAACCAGCACCAAATAGGCAAATATTAAATTTGCAATCACTCCAGCACTGATGACAATCGCCCGGTCTAAAACTGGACGGTTACGCAGCAGATTCGGGTCATTGGGTGGAATATCGCTATCGGGGTCATCATCGGGAAAGCCCACAAAGCCGCCCAAGGGAAAAGCGCGGACAGCATATTCGGTTTGTGAACCTTGATACTTCAAAAGAACTGGGCCAAAACCCAAAGAAAAACGGTTAACGAGAATGCCTTGAGAACGTGCTGCAACAAAATGTCCCAACTCGTGTACCAAGATCAAAACAGCCAAGACTGCGATCGCTGCTAAAACTGACATAGAGTAAATTAGAGAAAATATTAAGTTATAGTTATCTCCATTCTAATTGGGCATTGGGTATTGGGTATTAGTCATTGGTCATTGGTCATTAGTCATTGGTAAATAACAAAGGACATAGACGCGCTAGCGACTTCCCCCAGGGTAAGACAAATGACTAATGACAAATTATAAAACTTCACGCCCCAAATAAGGTTGCAGCGCTTCTGGTATCTTCACCGTCCCATCAGATTGTTGATAATTCTCCAAAATTGCAGCCATAGTCCTTCCCACAGCCAAACCCGAACCATTCAGAGTGTGTACGAACTGAGTTCCTTTTTTCCCCGCCTCTTTGAAGCGAATATCAGCCCGTCTTGCTTGAAAATCTATAGTATTGGAACAGCTAGAAATTTCGCGGTATTTGCCAGAAGAGGGCAACCAAACCTCTAAATCATAAGTTTTGGTAGAGGCAAATCCCAAATCCCCAGTACTTAAATTTACTACTCGATAAGGCAACCGCAACGCCTGTAAAATCGCTTCTGCATTCCCCACCAATTTCTCCAGTTCATCAAAAGACGTACTAGGTTCAACAAATTTCACCATTTCCACCTTGTTGAACTGATGCAGGCGAATTAATCCCCGCATATCGCGCCCATAGCTACCAGCTTCACGGCGAAAACAGGGAGTAAAAGCGCAGTGGTAAATAGGCAAATCTTCAGCAGCAAGAATTTCACCCCGGTAGAGATTTGTAACTGGAACTTCTGCCGTCGGAATCAGCCACAAATCATCATCAGCGCATTTAAAGCTTTCTTCCGCAAATTTAGGTAACTGACCGGTCGCCGTCAAAGACTCGGTATTCACTAACAGAGGCGGACTAACTTCCACATACCCAGCTTGAGTATGGAGAGTCAGCATAAATTGAATTAATGCCCTTTCCAATGCCGCACCAGCGCCCATCAATGTCACAAAGCGACTTTGGGCAACTTTTACTGCTCGTTCAACATTGAGAATACCCAGCTTTTCGCCAATTTCCCAGTGAGGGAGAATATTCGGATTTTGGGTAATATACTCATCACCCCAACGCCGCACTTCTACGTTATCTTCCTCATTCTTCCCAAGGGGTGTAGAGTCGCTTGGTAAGTTGGGAAGTGCCAACACAAGTTGAGCAATTTGAGCTTTGAGGTCTTTTTCCTGGGGTTCCAGTTGGCTCAACGTCGCTTTGACAGAGTTACCTTCATCGCGCAAAGCTTGAATTTCTGGGTCTTGAGAATTAATCCCAGATTTAATCTTCTGCCCGACAATTTTACCGATTTCGTTGCTCCGAGCTTGGAGTTGACTGCGTGTCCCCTCTAGTTCTCGTTGTTGCCGATCTAACTGTAGAATCGGTTCAATGTCGTATCTACCACTACGACTATTCAATCTTTCTTGAACTAATTGCGGATTTTCCCGTATTTGCTTAATATCCAGCACAGATTTTTCTCAGTTTCTAGCCTAAAATCTTCCTGTCAATACAGTTAACACATTAAGCATTTAGCATATAGTAATTTTGGTTTGCTGTGACTGGAAAAACAAAGTTTATTGCAAAAATTCAGTCTTAATCTCTGAATCAAGATTTTTCCCTAGCATCACTGCCAGGACTAAGAAAGCATATATTGCATTTAACCAATTATGAGCTAGTATCCTGAGCCACTCTTGTTTCAGTAACCTGAGCAAGACTCTGACCATTACCATTATTGTTATCAGCGGCTGCAAACGTCCTTTGAGTGATACTCTGTGCTTCCTTATCGTCTCTAGTTTGTCCAGGTGAAGGCAACCAGTATGCAAGCACACTTGATAAACCACCCCAGTAAAGTGCAACATTTTTATCGTCCCCTGGCGAGCCAAGCTTGAAAATGCACAGCCCCAATACGATGCTACTAAAGAAAACCTGTACGCCAAATCTCCATGCGTCTTGATTAAATTTATAGGCTGGTTGATTTCTCCTGGTGTCAAATTGATTTTTCATAGTGTTCAAACTTATAAAAAAGGTATACATCATCCCGGTTTTAGTTTTGACATCACTTGTTAGTACAGCTTGGCGGAATTCTTAATGATACCCATACCCCTACGGTGATATTGCTATGCGTAGTGTACCGCTCTCCCGATTCGCTAAGGTAATTGGTAATTCCTATACTGCAAGCGTTTCATTGATTTGAAATGGATAGTTCATTTACGCAATGCTGTACTATCAGGATGTTTTTTCAAGGATTATGTAGTTGTCTTCACACGCAGTTTTGCCCGTTTCGGAAAAGTATGATAATTTTCTTTTGACTCTTGAAAACTCAGCATAGGCGAAACGCCCGCCCCGCTACCGCTAATAGAATTTATAACTAGGGTCGGTTAATACGATTGAGTAGCCAAAGTGACGCTACAAGCCCTGCAAAATGTGCTGATACAGTGTTGGTATTTGCCTGTACAACAAGCATATCTAGACCGCTAATAATACGGGTAGGGTCAAAAAACTGTGTAGTTATAGCTTGAGGAGATATGGATCTTGCTACCAGTGTACCAACGATCGCTTGCGCGCCTAAAAGAGTCACCAGTGTTCCCCCTAAATTTACCCACAGCCCTAAGCGTAATACTTGCACAGTCTCACTTTTGCGAGGGCGGTTGCTGGGATTGGAGGATTCCAATTGTTTGCCAATTCTGGTGTAACGATAAGCTAAATAAATACCTCCACCTAAAACAACCAGTCCACAAATTGCTAAAAATACGCCAAAGCCAGTCCCAGGATTATTACTAGGACTACCAGTTCTTTGATTAAAGATGGCGAACAGCAACACAATTATGCTAGAAACAACGCCTAGTACTAGCTGAATCCAGAAGCTAATCCAACCTGTAAGGCGAAAGGTTTGGGCAATAGCCCGCAAAGAAGATGATGGAGCATCGGGAGTCTGTGACATATATAGAAGATTGCCAATGTGCCGGGCACTTTCAAAGGACACAAAGACACAAAGACAAAAGTTTAATCTAAGGAAGCCTTAGCTCAAAAGTTCGGAGAACACGGAGAACTGTGTTGAGAGGTATTGCACTCTACGTCTCTATTTCTCCGAGAACACCAATTCAGTCAGGACTTACGTAAATAATGGTCGAAAATAAGGATTTTCAAGTAGGGCAATTCATAAATTGTCCCTACACCAACTAATTTTGTGTAAGTCCTATCAGTAACAAATCATGTCTCCCCAACCTCTTATCTTTTAGTCAAGGAGGCTGGAAATTAGGTTTTTGATTACTGAATCGATGCTCTAGTCTTTGCGTCTTCTTTGATAAATTTACTATCACATTTACCAAATGCGACAAGAGATTCTCTTATCTAGCCAATCAGTAATGCCTACTACTTAAGTGTGTCCACCACCGTAGCAGCTTTAAACCACACATATCCCATAGCTTAAATTCTGATGATTTGCATTGGGAAGATCACTGTAAAACAAAGTGTTTATTAAGTTTTACAGACAAAATTGCATTTTACCTGTAAAATTTCTTCGATGGCATTTTATTGCTTAAGCATTTCTAACTACCTTGGCATTACTTAACACCAAGACAGTCAGAAACCTCACGCCTAAAAGCTGGGGCTTGGCATTTGCCCTAATCTGATCAGACTTAGTACATAAGGTACTAAGTGAATTTGCTACTCTCTGTTAGCTCCTCACCACACCATATCAAACTTGGGTTCGGGTACATTTCTTTATGTCCCTAAGACTCACAACCCTTACCACGAATTCACAAGCGTGGGTAATCGTTTGGTATTTACGCAATGGATATCTAGTCTAAGTAGCATTATATATATTACTCACTTAGCAGTAGCACTGTATACTGACTACAAGGATTGTAGACCTTACCATAAGGCATTTTTTTAGCCATTCACTAACCATGAAACTTGAGGATATATATCAATTCTTTGAAAATCCTCCGCCAACTTACCTTTGTCAGGAAGTAGCAGTTTGTTACATACTGTCTGTTTTATTACAAGGTGAATCCTACGGAACCGAGTTGATTGAGCAATTAGAAACTGAATATCCAACCTATAGGCTTTCGGATACTGTGCTTTATAGTGCAATCAAATTTCTGGAAGACCAAAAGGCAATCACTGGATATTGGAAGAAACTGGAAGGACGAGGACGACCCAGGCGGATGTACCAAGTTTCTCCAGAATGGCAAGTTCAAGCGCAGGATTTAGCTTTGCAATGGCTTAACTACATCAATAGGAGGACAAAGTAACGAATAATTGATAATGAATAAGTCTCCTCCAGTCAAACAATAACAATCAGTTATGGATACTGCTATTCTGCCATCTACGTTCCTGCTAACCTTGTTGTTATCAGTTGGGCTGTTTTTCTTTATTCGTGCCTCGACTAAAGACCGCATACAAACAGTGCAACTGGTATCTGAGCAAGACGAAGCTGCTTTAATGTCTCAATTAAAAGAGTATTTTCGCTCCCGGTCTTACCAAGTGGCAGAGGTAGACCGAGAACAAAACAAAGTGACTTTTGAAGGGAATGTTCGCCCCAGTTGGTTTTTAGCTATATTTTTAACTCTGCTAGCAGCGACTGGGATTGTTTGTCTCTCACTAGTTGTATACCTGCTTTTTCCTAACCTCAGTCCCATTGTTTTGGCTATGGTACTGCTGTCGCCTTTAAGTGGTCTATTTTATTGGAAAAAATCTGGAAGACTTGAGAAGGTGTCACTCAAAGTAGAAACAACTCAGAGCGAACAAACCTCCTCAAGTAAGATCACTGTAGTTGCCCATCGAGATGAACTCAGTGAGTTACAGAGAACTCTACAGCTCAAGGCTGGTGAATAATTGTTGATTTTTTTATGATATGCAGACTTCTGACCTGATCTAATCTTTAAGCAATGAAAAGTAAAAAGGAGGAAATCAAGACTTCTGCTTTGTCATTTTCCCCACGACTTATATCGTGGGGAGAAATTTAAATTAATTAACTTAAATTCGTTGACAGAGCTTGGTTAACAATTCACGGCATAAGAGCGCAACTTCACTAGCGCTTTTGGAGGCGCTTGGCTCTATACCCACTCCCTTCTATATCATGACACTAGTATCAACCCATGCAATCTAGCGTGCTTTGAGACTAGTTTATTTTCCAACTACCTGGACTAGCCTTACTAGCAAATCAGCTCCAAACTAAAAAAAAATTAAATTTTGCATAAACTTAGCTATTTTGCCAGTTAATGAATAGTCAGGAGCCACACTCAATGTGTAAGATGACCAACTATGGTTCACCGGCTAGCTAAAGCAAGAGGTTCTTGACCAGGCGAAGGTTCTAATACCCTCAAGCTTGGAAACAAGAAATGGTTTTCCTCTACGTATTGAGCACCAAACAGTCCCTTTTCTGCCCAGAAATAACGATCTGTTGTGTGTTCATTTCGCTTTACGAGTAGCAACGCAGGTGGCAAAATCCCTTCAGCTTGAATGAATCTTCTCGCTGCTGTCACAGGTTTTTCTTCGCCACTTTCGATGCTATATTGAGGCACGTGTTCCAAAATACGCCGTCCTTCTTGACGACGGCGACTTTTCCTTTTGCGTCTCCTTGCCAACCTATTGTCCTCCTCTTTCAAGCTATAGATTGTAGTGTTAGCTACAAAATCCGTCGTCATTATATAAGTTCTAGTTCAAAATATCAATAGTTTTTAACCTTTTCATGCAAGAAAATTAACATCTTTGAAAATAGATAAAACAAAGTCACCTAAGAAAATAATTTCTTGGTACAAACCTTTCATGTAGAAGATTTTAGTTAAGCTTTATTGAATGGGTGAGGTAAAAATTAAGTATCCTCTCTTATCATCATGCCTCAAAATCTGTAATCTTGAGCAAGAGCTAAAAAATGTTAATGTCTGCCAGTTCCGATTTTATTGCTCTGTGTCGAGAGCAAATAGCGCTGCTAACCCAAGGGCTGGGAGCAACTTTAAGTATTGTGTACCTGACACAAGAATTGGTAGAGACTCCTTCTGGTGAAGCCAAACTGATTCCTGTGGTAATTTACCCAGAAACAGCATTATTACCGCCAGGGGAAGAGACTGCTGAGGCGACAGTAGTACACAAGCAACTTCAAGTCGGAAATGTGTTTATATTACCCAACGATCGCAGAAGGTTATTGACAGCAGGATCGGAATCTCCAACCTCGTCACAGGAGTCTGAGGCATCTCAACCCCATTTAAAAGAGGAATACCTCTTTAGTGGCAACCAAATTGTTTTACCTCTGGTTTATGAGGGTGTGATGATGGGGTTATTGGTGACGGGTAGGCAAGACCGGGCATGGAATGAACATGAGGAAAGGCAGATTCAACAGATAGCCCAAACATTGGCGATCGCTTGTATTTTAGATCAACGCCGGGCATGGTTTGAGGAGCAGTTGCGTGAGCAACAAATTCTCCAAGAAAAACAGCGAGATTTGCTAGATAACCTGTTGCATCAGTTTCGTAACCCATTAACGGCATTGCGGACTTTTGGTAAACTGCTATTGAAGCGCCTGCGCCCAGGAGATAGCAACCGGGATGTGGCTAATAGTATTGTGCGAGAAAGCGATCGCCTCCAAGAATTGCTACAACAATTCGATCAAGTAATTGACTTGACAGAGACAGATTTAGCACCACTACATCTACCCGAACATGAAGTGTTTGTGGAAGCAACTATCCAAAAAGACGCTAAACCGCCGCTATTATTGCCGGGAACGGGAGATAAAACAGTTGACTGCTCGTTAGCAGATATATTAGAACCATTATTAATATCAGCCAAAGCGATCGCCCAAGAGCGAAAGCTAAAACTAATAACTGAAATTAAACACAATTCACCCCTAGTACGTGCCAACATCAAAGCATTACGAGAAGTTTTAACTAACATCATCGATAATGCTTTGAAATATACTCCCACTGGTGGCAAAATTTTGATTCAGGCGGGGCAAGAAAAAGCTAATTTTCAGGGAATTGCGATTAGTGACAACGGGCCTGGCATTCCACCCAAAGATTTAGAACATCTTGGAGAACGGCATTATCGGGGTGTACAAGCGCAAACAGAAATCCCTGGCACAGGTTTAGGGTTAGCGATCGCCAAACAATTAATAGAGCAAATGCAGGGTGAAATCGAGGTTTTCAGCCCTGCAATCAACTCTAAGCTAACTTCATCCAATGCACCGGGAACTACGTTTATTATTTGGTTGCCGAAAGTTTAGGATTTGTTCTTTGTCCTTTGTCATTCGTCCTTTGTAAAAACCAATGACTAATGACTAATGACTAATGACTAATGACTATCTGAGTGAAACCAACAAGTTTTGATTGATGGTCATTTGTAAATCGGTATCTGGGTCAATGGCGATTAAATCAACGCTATTCTTACCGAAGAACAGACCAACCAATGCACCGATACCAGCGCCACCCAAGACTTCTTCTGTGGCGATCGCGCGATCGCCAGTTACAGCAGATACCGCAGTTGCCGCACCTGCACCCAATACAGTATTTTTGATAATTGAACCAATACTAGTACCCTTCTTGACGGTTTCAGTTTTGGTGATCACTTCAGAGCTAGCGTTAAGCTGATACTCCTGACCATTGGTCAAAACCAGTTTCTCAGCAACGAATTGAGAACCGCCTGTAGCAGGTTTGAGTTGACCAATTACTTGACTACCAGCCGGAATCACTACAGATCCGTCTTGTGTTACTACGTTTTGGGATACTGTCAACGTCAAAGGCGCAGTTTCATCCTTTGTAACCAGAATCTTTTCTGCCTTGTCATACTTCACAGGGATAGCAGTCCCTTGAGGAATTGTGACTGATAGAGGCGTTGGAGTAGTTGACCCGACAGCCACAACATAAGGCGAGTTAATTGCTGAAGCTTGGTTAGAACTAACCAGTGCTTGGTAGATAAAAGCTGCTACTTGGGCGCGAGTAGCGGTTGCAGTTGGATTCAGGAACTTCACATTAGGATAGTTCACGACGATTTGCTTTTCAGTTGCGGCTGCGATCGGGCTACGGGCATAGCTAGCGATGTTAGAGGCATCGTTGAAGTATTGCAGAGTGCTTTCGGTATTGCCACTGGGACTATATTCCAGACCGTTAGCGAGGGAAACTAAAACCTGTTGGCGAGGAATAGCTTGGTTCGGCTCAAAGCGATTACCAGGATATCCAGATAAGAAACCAATGGTATAAGCTTGCTGAATGGCACTTGATGCCCAATAATTGCTGGGCACATCAGCAAAGTTGATTGGCGATCGTTGCTGTGCTTTTTGAAAAGCTTTGTTGACCATAGCGGCAAATTGAGCGCGTGTCACCGCTTCTTCAGGACGGAAACTACCATCAGGAAATCCGGCAATTACACCACGCTGTGACAATTGTTGAATAAATTGTGCCGCCCAATAATTAGATGAAACATCAGAAAAAGTGGTTTGAGCTAAAGATGGAGAAGCTGTAATCAAAGGAGCTACAGTGCCTACTGTGACGCTCAAAGCCATGAGTGCAGCTGTTCCAGATTGCAAACGATTAAAAGTAAACATTAATTTTTAACTCCAGTAGAATTATTTTTATTACTGTTAATTAATGAGACACTTACTAAAGTATTAGGTTCCCTTTAATTTCTGTTTTTTGTAAAAACCATTACTTTTGGCATACAGTCAAATTAGATAGTCAAATTAAGAAAAAGCCTGCCAACATAGCTAGCAATACGTAATAGTGTAATCAGCCTCTTACCAATTAGAGGATGTTTTAAAAGTCCTCTGATTGGTATCAAAAGCTTTAGATGCCTCTAAATCTCCCTTAAAAAGCAATACAGTTCAGTTAAGCCCAAAATCCTTAACTGAACTGTATTACCTTAAAAAGCGGGAACTTTCACCTGGTTCCCTGCTTAAAAAGCCTACCGTGTATACACAAGGTCGGGAAGCAGGCTAGGGGGTTAAGTCTAAGTTAATTCGCCAATTTGAAAATATTCGCTGTCACTCCCAGACTTTCTTCAAAAAGGGACTCACGACCCCAGCGTTGCACCTGCTGACTGAGTAATGCTTCGGCTTTTTGTTCTGAAAGTGAAGTTACCTGTTGAAACAGACCGGCAGATTGGGCACCACCATGTGTTTCCATCCGCATACAACCACCAGTTTCCGAGCAGATAACTGTACCACAGTCTGCCTGGGGATTTGTCGAACTGAGGCGCAAGGCAATCAAGTCACCAATAATATCGCCCACATCCGCAACGGGAACCCCTGCTAACTCGGCTTCTACTTGTCGTTGATCTTGAGAAATAAAATGGATGCGAGTGATATCATAATCACCGCTTTCCTTTTGATAAGAAACTGGTTGCCATTCCAATCGACTTGCCAGCCAACCCAAAAACAGCAAAGCTTGGGCGGGATTGCCTTTTTCGTAATCAATCGTCACGCGGTCAATTTCTCTGAGGGCGGCACGACGCTTAGGCGAATCGTAGGCTTCAGCTGTCAGTTCTTGCCATGATGCGAGGCGACGCCAGTTCAAATCCGCTAAAGGTACACCAGCTTCTACCAACTCTTCTAGGCGGAGTAAATCACTTTCTGGCTCGTTAAAGTTGCAAGAATCGACAATGACATTATTGCAGATTGCTGCTAGGCGCTTGAATAGACCGTTGTTAGGGTCTGGTGTCGCCTTCCACCAGAGAAACTTTGGCAAACCGCCAATCAACAATGCTGGAATCATGCCACCGATGCGTTCTAAGGCAGCAGCAGTTCCACTCAGAGTAATGTATTCGCAGCAGATAAGTGTGCTTGACGATTGTTTTTGAATCGGGCAATAGGCAGAAACTTGAGCCTTAACTCCTTCATCTTCGCCAGTAATAGGAAATAGGGCAATGATCCGGCAGGGGTTGCGGAGAGCGATTTCATCAGCAATTCTGGGGCTACCGCTATTTAATCCAGCAATAGCATGTTCTCCTCCAGTCCCACCTCGCTGACCTTTAGCGAATTCTTCTCGTAATACAGTCAGAGTTTCTTGTGTCGCTGTTCCAGTTTCTGGCAGTTTATGTTTCTTTTGCACTTCCCGTAATGCTGCTGCCATTTGCGGCCCTAAAATCCCATCAATTGGGCCGTTGTAAAATCCTAAAGCAGCCAACAAATACTGAGTTTCTTCTGGTTCGTAGACTACTAAAGTAAATGTTGTTGCCCTAGTAGCACTGGGAAGTTCACCGTCCTCCCCAGTTATGCCATAGCTTTGCCAAATTTTATTGAGTTCGGCATCTATTTCGTTAAGCGAAATATCTTTTGGTGCCTGGAGTGAAAAAATTGTAGAAGTTTGGAGAGCCATAGGAAGTTTTAGATTTTGTCATTTGTCATTTGTCATACCCTGCGGGAAGGCGTACCACTTCGTGGAAGCAAGCTACGCGTAGCGTCTCGTAGAGAAGCGCCTACGTCATTTGTCATTTGTCATTTGTCATTTGTTTTTACTAGTGACTAATGACTAATGACTAATGACTAATATTTAGAGTCTGCGCCAGCGACGGCCATCCTGGTTAATTAAGAGTTCTGCTTGTTCTGGCTCCCAAGTGCCGGCTTCGTACTGGGGAATAGTAGTAGGATCGGCGGGTGCATCCCAAACGGAAAGGGCTGGTGTCACTACTTGCCAAGCTGCTTCTACTTCATCTGCACGTGTGAACAATGTTTGATCGCCCATCATACAATCAAGGAATAAGCGATCGTAGGCATCGGATGTTGCTTGGATGCCAAAGGAACCATAACTAAAGTCCATATCAACGGAACGGGTGCGGAATTCGGCCCCCGGCATTTTGACATCAAAACGCAGGGAAATACCTTCATTTGGCTGAATCCGCATCGTCAAAATATTGGCGTTTGTCTGTTGGGCGGCAGATTGGAACATCCGAGATGGAACTTCGCGGAAGTGAATTGCAATCTCACTCACTTTTTTCGGCATCCGCTTTCCAGTCCGCAAGTAGAAAGGAACACCTTTCCAGCGCCAGTTATCCACCAAAAACTTCATAGCTACATAAGTGGGTGTGGTGGAGTTGGGGTCAACGCCTGGTTCTGTGCGATATCCTGGCACTGCTTGACCTTTCATCCAGCCAGCACTGTATTGCCCACGTACTGCTGACCGCGACAGATTGTGAACATCAGCTAAACGAGTAGCTTGGAGTACCTTCACTTTTTCTGTGCGGATGCTATCGGCATCCATTGCGTTGGGTGCTTCCATTGCCGTTAAGCAGTAAAGTTGCATGAGGTGATTTTGCAACATATCCCGCAGTGCGCCGGCGCTTTCATAGTACCCAGCCCGGTCTTCTACGCCCACGGTTTCTGCTACGGTAATTTGCACGTGGTCAACAAATTGACGATTCCACAAGGGTTCAAAAATTGCATTGGCAAAGCGAAACACCAGCAAATTCTGGACTGTTTCTTTACCCAAATAGTGGTCAATACGATAGACTTGATGCTCTTTGCAATATTTTTGTACCACTTGGTTAAGGCTTTGGGCAGAAGCCAAGTCTCGACCAAAGGGTTTCTCAATTACTAGACGATGTTTGTAGGGATCTTCTAGCATCCCGCCGCTTCCTAGCTGCTTAATTGCTTCGGGAAAGAATGAGGGAGCAACGGATAGGTAGAACATGCGATTGCCTCGCGTGCCCCGTTTTTCGTCTAATTCACTCAGTAAGGTTTTTAGTTTCTGGTAGCTTTCAGGGTTGTCTATATCTCCAGGACTGTAGAACAGACCTTGAGAGAAGTCTTGCCAGAGTTCCCCTAAATCGACATCAGGATGTGCCTCTTCCATGCCCTTCTGCATTTGTTCGCGGAAGTATTCATGGCTCCATTCTCGACGTGCTACGCCAACAATAGTAGTTTCTGGTGGAATGCGCCGTTCTCGCCGCAATTTGTAAAGTGCTGGCACTAGTTTGCGCCAGGTGAGATCACCAGAAGCGCCAAAGATAACTATAATCTGGGGTTCAGGCATCCCTTGTTGTTGCAGACCAACGCGCAAGGGATTTTCTAGCAGACTAACCATAGGAATTTTGGATTTTGGATTTTGGATTTTGGGTTTTGGATTGGGGGAGAGGTAACAGGTGACAGGTGACAGGTGACAGGTGATAATCTGTACCCTGTAACCTGTACCCTATTCCCTTCTTCAATCCCCAGTCCCTACACTGGTGACAATACCTTGATCTTGTCTTCTAAAGAGTTCATCAAGGACTGGAAGGGCTGGATGAACTTGTCAATACCTTCAACTAACAGTTCATCCATTACGGTATCGAGATCGATGTTGATGTCGGGATCTTTGAGGTTTTCGATCAGCGTGTAAGCATTATTTACGTCTGTTTCTAAGCGATCGCTCACGTTACAATGATCGGCACAAGCTTTAATGGTCGCTGGTGGGACGGTGTTAACGGTATCAGGGCCTACCAACTCTTCGATATACATCACGTCGTTGTAGTTGGGATCTTTGGTGCTGGTACTAGCCCAAAGTAGCCGTTGTACTGTGGCCCCTTTTGCTACCAACTCTTGCCAACGCTCACTTCTAATGATTTTCTTGTATTCTTGGTAAGCTAGCTTGGCGTTTGCGATCGCTACTTTTCCTTTCACAGCTTTTAGCTTTGCTTCCACGGCAATATCATCAACGCCTTTTTTCAACTTAGCATCTATTTTGGCATCAATGTTGCTATCGATCCGGCTGAGGAAGAAGCTAGCGACTGAAGCAATTCTACTGATGTCTTTACCTTCAGCCAGCCGTTTTTCTAAGCCACGAATATAGGCCCAAACTGTATTTACGTAGCTTTCTACTGAAAACAACAGCGTAATATTGACATTCATCCCCTCGGCTATTACTTGCTCTACTGCTGGCAAACCAGGTTCTGTACCGGGAATTTTAATCATCAGATTTTCCCGACCAATTTCTTGGAAATAGCGCCGAGCTTCGCTTATTGTGGCTTCCGTATCATGGGCGATGGTTGGCGGTACTTCGATACTCACATAACCATCTAGTCTATTCGAGGCTTCATAAACAGGGCGTAAAATATCACAAGCGTTACGGATATCTGCAAAAACGAGGGATTCGTAAATTTTGTCTATCGGTAAGTTGGCACGAACTCCGGCTTCTATATCGGCATCATAAATGACGTTACCTGCGATCGCTTTTTCAAAGATAGCTGGGTTAGAAGTAATCCCAGATATACCTTGATTTTCAACCAGGTCTTTGAGTTCACCTGATTGAATAATGTCACGGGTCAAATTATCCATCCAGATACTTTGACCGTATTGCTTAATTTCTAGTAGATGATTGGTAGACATAGCTAGTTTATTTCACTCCTGTATAGTGATGTTTCTAAGTGAAGTTGGCAAAACGCATTGATACTTACTTTTGAATTGTGGCGTTGCCAATCACTTATCGCATCGGCCAGCTGAGATAATCCTTAATTGATCTTCAAAAAGCGCTATTTTGCATCCCCAATCCTAAATCACCATGATTAACGTTTAATTAATGGCAGATGAGAGTACAGCACGGCGTAAATAAACACCCTTATAAAATGTCTGAAACCCTTACGTAACAGGAATTACGAATTGTATTCTAGTGTCCGTTTTGAATAAAAGACTCTACCTTTGCGACATCTTCTTTGCTGCCAATAATTAAAGGTGTGCGCTGATGCAGTTTTTTTGGCACTACATCCAAGATGTTTACCAATCCTGTCGTAGCACGACCGCCTGCTTGCTCAATCAAAAAGGCGAGAGGAGCAGTTTCATAAAGCAAGCGCAATTTCCCTTCTGGGTTTTGAATTGTGCCTGGGTAGAGGAACACACCGCCTTGAACCAGAATTCTGTGGATGTCGCTTACCATTGCGCCGCTATAACGAGCGCTGTAGCCTTCTGTGCGATGAACGTACCGGATATATTCTCGAATCGATTCTTCCCACTGCCAGAAGTTACCCTCATTCACGCTGTAAACGGAACCGTGATTAGGAATCCGAATATTCTCTTCTGTGAGAATAAATTCTCCTAAGCTGGGATCGAGAACAAAGGAATGAACGCCAGTACCTATAGTATAAACCAGCATCGTGCATGGCCCATACAGGATGTATCCGGCAGCAAGTTGCTTCCGGCCGTTGGTGAGGAGATCGGTTGCCTTACCATCGCTATCATTTCCTTCTTGTTGGCGAATGGCGAAAATGGAACCCAAGCTGAGATTATTATCAGTGTTGGATGAGCCATCAATTGGGTCATATAACAGGGTATAGCGACCAATGGGGCAATTTTCGGGGATGTAGTAGGGATTTTCCATTTCCTCAGAAGCGAGGCGACAGACTAAGCCGCTTTGCTTAAACACTGAGATAAATACATCATTGGCGTAGACATCCATCTTTTTGACGGATTCTCCTTGGACATTAACTTCCCCGGTAAAACCGAGAACGCCTTCCATTAAACCAGCGCGACTCATGCGGCGAGCAACCAGTTTACCTGCTAAGGCGATGCGATTCATCAGCGCACTTAAATCTTGTGCATCTGGCGAAAAACTTTGAAGTTGCTGGAGGACGTGACGCGATAAGGTTGTACAATCACGATCTAGAGCTCTATCTGTAATTTCATTGATAGACGATTCTAAGGATTCTGGCGTTTTAGCCATTTTTATGTTCTCCGCAGCCACTAGCTGTTAATTGGGTTTTAGTCGTGTATGGCAACTTATGGTTGCTGCTTCTATCTTAGAAAGGTAATTTGAGAACTTAGATGCGACTTTAGATAAACTAAAGAAATGAGTTTTCAGTGACTCCTGTACTCAGAGCTTGTATACGTAGTAATTAGTCTAAAACAATACCAATATTTTCTCGGTAGCTTTGTTGATGATTTGGACTAGCGATGCCTAAGCTTATCATTCTAAAAAGTTCCGATTTTAATTGGAGTCGCAACTAAAGAGAGATTTTGATGCGCTGTTCAACTCTTTTTACCCACTAAACCAGAATCAAAGTGGATAAAGTTCCAACTCCTCAATCAAATTCGATCCTTTATTCATCACTTTGCCCCTAGTGACGCTTTCTGTAAGACTACTTCTTATTAGAGGAAATTCTAAAGTAGAGGTTTAGTTTTCGCTATTAGCAGCGCATGGGTGTAACGCAACTAGGATTTCGTGGAGCGGAATTAATTATGACTGCTTTAACTTTACAATTACCTCCTAATCTCAAATTTACGGATGAGGAATTTGAACAGATTGTTGCTGTGAATAAAGAGTTGCGTTTGGAATTAACTGCTGAAGGAGAATTGGTAATCATGTCACCCACTGGAGGAGAAACAGGAAACCGTAATTTTGATTTGTTAGGTCAACTATGGTTTTGGAACAGTCAAAATAATTTAGGAAAGGCTTTTTATTCTTCTACTGGTTTTAAACTTTCCAATGGCGCAACTCGTTCTCCTGATGCTTCTTGGATAAAGATGGAACGCTGGGATGCTCTCACACCACAACAAAGAAAAAAATATCTCCCCTTGTGCCCAGACTTTGCAATAGAATTGGTTTCTGAAACTGATGATGTCGAAGACACTCAAGCCAAAATGCAGGAATACTTAGCAAATGGTTTACAACTTGGTTGGTTAATTAATCCCAAAGATAAACAAGTAATCATTTATCGCCCTCATCAAGCACCAGAAGCTTTACAATGTCCTACAAGTTTATCTGGCGAAGATGTTTCCCTGGTTTTATTTTAAATTTACAGCCAATTTTTGCGTAGATGAATCGTTATTTTGATTGTTAATGCAAGTACTAGAAATAAAATCCCCTCTCACCACACTTACCTCAAAGGGAAGAGCTGTAGGTTGAGAGGGGATAACTAAGAGTAATTACTAGTTCTCTGAAGTTTCCTGAGAGAACTTTTTATGGATGGTTTTGGTGGATTCTCCATCAGCAGCTACTGTTATGAGATAGTCCATTAAACCATCTGAAAAGGGAAGACGCAGGTGGAAAGTACCATCGGGTTTGATTTTGATGGGATGTCCAGCAATGTTTACGCTTGTATTTGGTTGGGTTGCTCCGTGAATAATCAACTCAGCATCTGCTACAAACCAAAAATCCTCGTGGGAACGACTGAAAACGCGAACATTAGGTGAACGGGCGATGAGTAACCAACGATCGCCTTCTGCTATATAACCAATTTCAACCATATAGTCGCGATCGCTTACGGGAATGGCCACAAAGCGATCGCGGGCTACTTCTTCACATTCATACTGCTGTACAAGCTGGGGACTTTGATAACTCAAGTCAATCCCAGTTACATCATAAAGGCGTACTACCAATTGAGAACCACCCTGTTGTAGCAGCGCTTTGTTCTGAGTCTGGGAAATGTGCCAAGAGACATAAGCCCATTTGGGAGTGCGGGGTGTGAGCAGTATGTTGCTTTCTTCTTCACTGCTCTTTTCTTCTACATCTACCAAGTTAATAGCTGTTTCGCTTGGTAAGACTCCATTTTCAATGGTGGAATCTGTAGGAACAGGACTGAAAACACGAGCGATCGCAGAACGGGCAATAAATAACCAGCGATCGCCATCAGCGACATAGCCAATTTCAGCTATGTAATCGCGATCGCTGATGGGAATTTCCACAAAGCGATCGTTTGCAGTCTCGTCACATTCATACTGCTGGACAAACTGAGGATGTTGATAACTCAAGTCAATCCCAGTTGCATCATATAACCGCACTACCAATTTAGAGCCGCCCTGTTGTCGCAGTTCTGCTTTTTTGGTTTCGGATATCTCCCAAGAGACATCAGCCCATTGGGAAGTGCGAGGTGTAAGGACAAGACTGCTCTCTTCTTCAACATCTACCAAGTGAATATCTGTTTCATCCGCAATCGCCACATCATCAACGATGGGATCTGGATGCACAGAACTGGAGAAATGAACAACTGCTGAACGGGCGATGAATAACCAGCGATCGCCATCCGCGAGATAACCAATTTCAGCTATATAATCGCGATCGCTGGCGGGAACATCCGCTAGTCCGTCGTTTACTGTCTCTTCAGATTCATACTGCTTGACAAGCTGAGGACTTTGATGGCTCAAGTCAATCCCAGTCACATCATAAATCCGCACTAGAAATTGAGAGCCGCCCTGTTGACGCAGTGCTGCTTTCTTGGTTTCGGAGACTTCCCAAGAAACATGAGCCGATGTGGAAGTATGTGGTGTAAGGACAAGACTACTCTCTTCTTCAACATCTCCGAAGTGAATATCTGTTTCATCCGCAATCGCCACATCCTCAACGATCGGATCTGGATTCACAGGACTGAAGACACGAAGAATTGCGGAACGGGCGATCAATAACCAGTACTCGCCATAAGCGATATAACCAATTTCAGCTATGTAGTCGCGATCGCTGGCGGGAATCTCTACTAAGCGATCGTGTGCTGTCTCTGCACATTCATACTGCTGGACAAGCTGGGGAGTTTGATAACTCAAGTCAATGCCAGTCACATCATACAGCCGCACTACCAATTGCGAACCGCCTTGTTGCCACAGTTCTGCTTTCTTGGTTTCAGAAATTTCCCAAGAGACATTAGCTGATGTCGAAGTATGCGGTGTGAGCAAAATACTGCTCTTATCTTCTGCATCTCCCAAGTGGATATCTGTTTCGGCTGCAATTGGCACATTGTCAATCGCAGTATCAGTTTCTCCTGGGGTATCCGATCCCAGATTAATCGCCCAGGCTCCAATTCCTGCGCCTGCTGCTAAAGCCGCAACGTCTGCAAAATCTATGGAGTTATTCTCAGCAGCACCTTCGCTAACAGTTGGCTCTGTTTGAGATTTTTCGTCTACCACCTCGATAGGAGGTTCGGCTGCATCTGCTACCACATTGAATACATCTACATCTGGCAATTCTGGCAAATTGAGCAGTGGAGATGGTGGTAACGGTGAAGGTTCCACTTCGTCAGAGTCTGGTAAGGGGAATTCATCTGTATCTTCAGTTGAGGTGATACTCTGTAGCCAGTTCAATTCTGCTTGAAGTTCCTCATCGATCTCATCTTCAGAAATTTCTGTGTCCCAATATTCCAAACCAGATGTTACTTCTGGCACATCTGGCAATTCTGGCAGTGGGGCTGTTACCTCAGATGAAGGCAGTTCTACATCAGAAGATATTTCTTCGGGAAGATTGCCCAAGTGAGGGTATGGAGTATTTACTACAGCTGCGGGGGCTTCTATATCCCATGCAACCTCATCAGAATCGGGTGTATTTGTCTCAGTATAATTATTTAGCTCGACCGTCTCGTCAATGGCGTTTGTTTCTGTTTCTTTGTTGTTAAAGGCAGACCAGGTAGCCGCCCCGATGCCCGTTGCTAAAGCCGCACCACCAGTTAAAGCTGCGGCTCCCGCTCCATTAGTTAGAGTAGAGGTTGTGCCTTCATAGAGGTTAGAAGTGCCATTAGTTGCCTCTTGGACTAAATTGGATGTCCCGTGAGTCCCATTTTCAGCCAGGTCAGATTGGGTTTGAGCATAGATATTGAAAGGAGTGCGATCGGGGGTTTCTTGCTCTTGGAATTGTGAAACTGGCTGTTCTTCAAGCATCGCTCCGTTAATGGAGGCAGCTGTGCTGGCATTAAGTACTGCTGTTTCTCCATCTTCTGGATCGGGTGGATGAGGATTTGATTCTGGTAGGTTGTCTGTTTTCTCATCGGATGATGGGTTTTTTCCGAGAGTCCACCAGGCCAACGCTGCAATTACACTAACAAGAAACAAAGGTAGCAGTACCCAAAACGGTACTTCTTTGTTGACAATTGGACTTTTTGGTGTAGTTGCAGGAGCGACAAAAGGCTGTTCGGCAAATGCAGAAGCAGTAGCACTAGGGGAAGCTGTCGCAGCAGGCTCAGGGATTGGAGCCTGGGCGCTGGGAGAAGGCGTGACAATAGGTTGTGATACGTTGGTTGCGATCGCCGTTGCTTCAGCTGTTCTTGCTTGTTCTATAGCCTGCTGTCCTGCGGGTGCAAGGGTAAAGCCAAGAAAATCTACTACGCTTAAGCTGGGATTTTTTTTGTAAACGTAAACTAAAGGTTGCGAGAAGGGATATTTTGCATCATCTGGCAAGGCTTGATGTAATTGCAGAACTCGCACATTTTGCAGCTTCGACACCTGATTAGCTAACACATAGCTGATGCCATCTTTACCCAGTTGTTTGATGATTTCTGCGGTATTATCCTCAGTTAGTTGGGTAGCACTAGACCCTGTAGCAAATTCAGCAGTCTTGAAGGCTGGATAAGTGCGAAAAGTATTGCGAGTCTCACTTGTGTTCGGGTGGTCGATTAACCGAATTTTCCCTGGAGGCGCTCCTAATTGTGACCAATTTGTAATTTGTCCCCGGAAAATCCGAGCAAATTGCCTACTAGTCAAGCTTCCTTTGAAAGGATTATCTGCGCTGACCACGATCGCAATCTTCTCACGGCGCAAGCGGACTTGCTCTAGTCCTTGAGCTTTTTCTGCTGGTGTCAACCCCCGCCCCATTGCTACGATGTCGATTTTGCCATCTAGCAAATCTTTCAGTGCTGTATCAGTGCCATTAGCGGCAACTTCAACCTTAGTACCCGAAAACTGTTTTTCAAAATTCTCTTTCAGACCTTGATTGATTGCACCCAAACTATTTGAACCATCAATCCGAATTGTCGTTCCATTCTGCACTGTTTGCGGCAGTGTAAAAGAAGGAGACTCAGTTTTAGATTGCGCCAGTATGGGTTCTGATACCAGCAAACCTGCTGCCATAGGAGTTGTAGCTAAAGCAACCCATAGTATCAGCTTGATTATCGAAGTATCTTTTTTTTCTTGTTGCCACATAAGCCCCTTAATTAAAGTAAAAAATAGAAAGCCTACCAGTCTTAACCCACAATCTTGTTAAAGATTATGGAGGAGACGCGCTAATTATACATCTGAGTTCTCTTTAGTTCTAAGTTCCTTCAGCGCACTTATATTGATTTATACTTGGACTGAGATTGTATAGCATGATAATTTATACTCTAATTGCCAGAGTCTGTTTACTATAAAATGTTCTAATTTATATTGCAACTTATACCAAGTTGGTAGCTTATGGCCACAATTATGAATTATTGAATTACTAAAACTGGTAAAGTGTAGCAAATTCAATATTATTTAACAATATTATTTTCAGTAATCCTGAGTACTGAGTATCTTCTTGCGTTAATTGAGTACTTATTGTTCAGCACTCAGAGGAATCTACTATATTTTTGAGATAACAATGACAATCTGGCTTATCAATCAGCGACTCCACCAAAGCATTTAGGGCAGTAGCAGCTAAAGCGCCACCTCCCAAAGTTCCTGCAACTGTAATAAAAGGTATCCCTTGTTGCATCAGTTGTCGCTTGGCTGCGGGAGCATGACTAAAGCCAATGGGCATTCCAATTACTAATGCTGGCTGAATTTTTTGATTGCTAATCGCTTCACAAATTTCTACAAGGACTGAGGGAGCATAACCAACTACCAGCACACAACCGTGATTTACTTGCAGCAATTTTGATCGCCATTCTTGATGTTGCCAAAAAGCTGCTTCTGCTTCTGTGGCGGTAGTAATGTGGGGATTATCAATTAAGGTTTCAGTGCGACATCCCAAGTGAAGTAATCGGGTTTGATCCAAAGCAGCCGCAACCGTTTGGGTATCAACAACGATTTGACAGCTTGAAGATAAGGCTTCTCGACTAGCTGCGATCGCATCTCGGCTCAATTTTACAAAGGATACTAAACTCACATCGCCACAAGCCAAAACCAACTGAGAAATTAAGTGTTGTTCAATTTCCGAACGGTGAGATAAATCTGGTAGTAAGCGTTGTAGCGATTCTGTAAAAGCTTCTGAGTGGCTATGAATTTCGGCATCCAAGCCACTCCAGAGATTTTCCAATCCCCCCAATCCGGCTTGGGTTTCGACATCAAGTAACTTGAGTTGTGCCAAAACTTCCGCCTGGATAATTTGGCAATGGCGATCGCGCCCCAATAATCCTTCTAATGCTGATGCAGTTTGCCGCAATTGAGAAATTTGTTGCATCACCGCGCGATATTGCTGCTGGAGTTGTCCCATGAGGTTAACAGTTGTGTCGGCTTCTGGTTCCACTTCCAAAATATTGCGGATATGGTTTAGCTGAAACCCTTGCTGCTTCAGTGCTACAATCCGTTGCAGCCTGAGAACATCTGTTTTGGTATAGAGACGGTAATTGCTGTGCGATCGCACTGGTTGCGGTAGCAGCCCCAATTGATGATAATGCCTTACCATGCGCGGAGTTAAACCGCCGCCGACTGCATCAGTGAGTTCTTTAATAGTTAAGCAACCAGCGTTCATGATTTACTCCAACAACGGCAAAATTCTTTGTAACTCTTCACAAGCCGCCTGAAGAGATGGCGGCGCATTTTCATCTAAAATCCCTTGAGAACACTGGTTTGCTAATTGTTCAACACCGGGTTTACAAATTGCCTCATTTTTAGGGAATTTTGGGTATTTGGATTTTTCTGCTTCTTCTTCAACAACTTCTCCTGTTCGTAAATAATGTATCCAAGTTTCGATATTTCTTTTTGGCACGAAGATTGCTATTTTCTCATCAGGCTTACGAAGTTCCTGTGAATTTTCTATCAGTGCATTATCTAATTCTTTCAGTGTTGCCTTTACTGTCGCAGTATCTGCATCAATCAATACAACTAACATTCCTGAACGATAGTTTTTTCGCCGATATTCTTTAACCTCTGCTGCATAATGCTTTCTAACAAACTGCTCTCCTGCACCTTTACCTGTTGGGGAAGTCCTAATTGTGACGTTTTTTGGATTTATATTAAAGCCTCGCTTTTTTAAAAAATGGTATGCAAAAACTTGCTGTTGTAGATCCTCACATAAAATTACTATCTGTACTCTATTCTGGGTCATAGAGCCAGCCTCGTGCAATCAGTTCTGAAATTGGTAATCCTGAATTTTCAGCTTCTTGATTACTAATTGGTTTTACTCGTACAGGTGCATTACTTTGACGCTCAAACCAATAACCTATAGGTGAAGCTAAAAGATAATTTATTAGTACAGGATGATGGGAGATTAGTAAAGCTTGTATTTTTCCGTCAATACAGAAATCATAAAGTTGAATTAGCCAAGGTTGAATTTCTGGCAGAGCTAAAAAACTTTCTGGCTCATCAATACAAAGTGTATAATCTTCAGATTCAGTGCAATAGAGAATGGTGTACAGAGCAATTATCACTTTTTGACCATCGGATAATTCACTAAAGCGATAATCAATATTTTTTGTCTTATCTTTATCTGTTGAAAATCTTAATTTTAGAGTCCGATAGTTTTCACTAAACTGTTCAAATTTAAAACTTACAAACCCATCTAATATATCTTTTAAAACGCTGATAAGTTCAGCAACTTTACCCTGATCTTGGGAAATATAGCGATACCAAGAAACAAAGTTTTCCATTCTTGAAGTTAGATGAATTTCTTCCTTTTCACTACCATCAAGCATAAGGCTAGGAATAATTTGTACAATAATAAATCGCTGTATGCGTTTTGTGAACCAGGCCAACTTTGTACTGTCACTATCTACCGTAAATAAGTATAGTAAAGATCCTACTAATTGGAATCGTGAAGGTAATGAGGTTTTCACTACTTCTTCATAATCATCTTGAAAAATTTTAATTTCGCCCTCCTCAGACTTCATTAAAGCTTGGTTATTAAACCAGAGACGCTCATATTCAACATGACTCTTATCTTGATTATGCCTAATAGCAAATTCATATTTATAATTACCACCATTCCCAGTAATTTCTAGCTCAAAACGCTGAATTTCTAAAGTTTGCCAGCGAGTACAGTCAGCAGATTTAAAAATTTGTTCTACTTTTTCGTCACCACTTATAAAAATTTGAATTTTCCGTAAAACTTCAAAAACAGTTGATTTACCTGCTCCATTACCGCCAAGAAACAGGTTAATCGAGTCAAAATTCATCTCGAAATTTACCAACCCGCGAAAGTTATCAATATATATTCGCTTTAGCATAGATTTTTTTCTCCTAGTACAATTTTAAAGCTAACAGTTAAATCGTTGCATTTACCCACATTCCGTTTTTGAAAACCGCTCCCAGAACCCAGACAAAAATTTAACTCTGCGTACCTCTGCGCTTCCCTCAGCGCCCCTCTGCGTTTCAAAATCATTATAAACCTTGACATTAACATCAATGTCAAGGTTTAGCCTAAGAGAGTCCCTATTAATTCACCTCTCATGCTCTACCCCCAAAGTTTCACCGAATTCACCAGAGAACACACAGATACCTTAGCAGCCCTTTTGTGTGGCTTACTACTATTTCTCGGATGGTTCGCCTTACATCTCGGCTGGTTGGGGTTAGCATTCCTCCTACTACCTGCTGCTTACGTAATTGGTGGTTACGAAAGTGCGCGGGAAGGATTAACTACCCTCTTCAAAGAAAAGGAACTTGATGTAGATTTGCTGATGATTGTCGCCGCCATTGGTGCTGCTAGCCTCGGTTTATGGCGACGAGAATATCATCTAATTATTGATGGGGCAATTTTGATTCTGATCTTTGCCATCAGTGGCGCATTAGAAGGCTATGCAATGGCGCGAACTGAGCGGAGTATCCGCAGTTTGATGAGCCTGACACCAGATACAGCAAGAGTTTTGCTTCAGGGAAGAGAAGAAAAAATTCCTATCAGTCAGTTAAAAGTGGGTGATGAGATTGTTGTCAAACCCGGAGAGCTAATTCCTACTGATGGGATAATTTTATCTGGTTACAGCACCCTCAATCAAGCTGCAATTACAGGCGAGTCTTTACCTGTAGAAAAAACAGTGGGCGCAGAAGTATTTGCCGGCACACTTAACGGCTATGGTGCATTGCAGATTAAGGTACACAAACCAGCCCAAAGCAGTTTGATTCAGCGTGTGATTCGCTTGGTAGAACAAGCGCAGACAGAAGCACCTCCTTCGCAAGAGTTTATCGATCGCTTTGAAAAAGGATATGCCAAAGTAATTGTAGTAGCTGGGATATTACTGGCAACTTTACCCCCATTTCTTTGGGGTTGGGATTGGGAAACAACAATTTATCGGGCGCTTACCTTCTTAGTAGTGGCTTCTCCCTGTGCATTGATGGCTGCTATTATGCCCACGCTGCTTTCGGGAATCGCCAATGGTGCGAGACAGGGGATTTTGTTTAAAAATGGGGCGCAGTTAGAGAAGATTGGCAAAGTCCGTGCGATCGCATTTGATAAAACTGGTACTCTGACAACAGGACAGGTGCAGGTATTCCAAGTAATTGCAATTAGTGAATACACCCAAGAAGATGTATTAAAAGCCGCCGCTAGCGTGGAATCCTATTCAGAACATCCCATCGGTAAGGCAATTGTGCAAGCGGCTGGTAATTTGGATTTGGTTGGTGCAATCCAAGTACAAGCTATACCTGGACAGGGAATTGTCGGAATCGCTCAAGAACAACAGGTAATTGTGGGGAATGCTGTTTTTGTGCAGCATTATGTGACCAATTTACCTGAAGAGTTGCGAAAAATGGCTCAATCTTTGGAGCAAGAAGGTAAAACTGTGGTTTGGGTAGCACAAGAAGGCAAGGGAGCAGGAGAGCAGGGGGGCAGAGGGGCAGAGGTGATGGGTGTAATTGCGATCGCAGATGAAGTAAGATTGCAAGCAGCCGCAACCATTTCCCGCTTAAAGCAACTGGGAATTGAGCAAATTGTCATGTTAACTGGAGATAATGAAGAAACTGCTCAAAGTGTCGCCAAAGCTGTAGGAATCGATCGGGTATATGCTCAACTTCTACCAGAAGATAAGCTAGATGTTATCCGCCTTTTACAGCAAAAGTATCAAACAGTGGCAATGGTAGGCGATGGAATTAATGATGCACCAGCTTTAGCCCAAGCATCTGTAGGTATAGCGATGGGAATATCTGGTAGTGATGTGGCATTGGAAACCGCAGATATAGTATTGATGGCCGACAAGTTAGAAAAAATTGCGGTGGCGATGCATTTGGGGAGGCGATCGCAATCCATAGTCAAACAGAATATATTCGTAGCGTTGAGTTTTATTGTGTTGCTTTTGGTGGGCAACTTTCTAGGAAGTATTAACTTACCTATTGGTGTGATTGGACATGAAGGTTCTACAGTATTAGTTACCCTCAGTGGTCTAAGATTGCTGAAATAAAGCACTCTTCTCTAACTGTCTAATCCGCTCCATTTGCAAGATGTTCCACTCATCTTCAGAAAAAGGTGTGCTAAACCAGGCATCTAATATTTCTTTTGCGATCGCTTCTGTAGTGGCACGTAAACTTAATACTAGGACATTCGCATGATTCCAAATACGTGCCCCACGTGCAGTTTCAGCATCATGGCATAATGCCGCACGTATCCCTAAAACTTTGTTGGCGGCAATAGATGCACCAGTACCAGTCCAACAAAAGACAATCCCCTCATCTGCTTTTTGGGTTGCTACTGCCAAAGCAACTTTACTACAACTGAGGGGCCAATCAACTTCTAAATCATTCTCAGCTAAGGAACCAAAGACTATAACTTCATGCCCACGCTGCTTAAGTTCTTCTAGTATCCTATCAGTTAGGTTGGTGCGTTCATCACTGCCAATAGCGATTTTCATGCATTCCCCCTTAAAATTAGTTTTCCCCGTCTCCTCATACTACGATGTTTATAGGAGACAGGGAACAGGGAAAAATTAATTACAAATTAGGAATTACGAATTAATTCTCACCTTTTGTTAAATATGCAGGAGTTTTACCATCCAATGAAACTGCATCTGTTTGCAGTTCTTGATGCCGATTTGGTTTAATAAAGCGCTCTGTTGTCGTCTTAATCACGATATACAAAATCGGTACTACAAACAAACTCAAGAAAGTCGCAATTAACATCCCACCAAAAACTGCTGTTCCCAAAGATTGACGACTTCCCGCACCGGCACCTGTGGCAACAGCTAACGGGAAAATACCTAATAATGTAGAAAAAGCAGTCATCAAAATTGGGCGTAACCGCTCTTGTGAAGCCTCAATTACTGCTTTAGTAATCGAAAGCCCTTGCTCTCGTAATTGATTAGCAAATTCCACAATCAAAATTGCGTTCTTACTAGCTAAACCGATCAACATTACTAGACCAATTTGACAGTAAACATCATTTGCAAAACCCCGCATTGATTGAGCTATCAGCGCTCCAAAGATAGCTAAAGGAACTGATAACAGAATGATAAAGGGGTCAACGTAGTTTTCGTATTGAGCGGCTAGTACCAAAAATACAAAGATTATTCCTAATCCAAAGATTATGGGTGCTAAACCACCAGAATCTATTTCTTCTAATGCAGTCCCTGACCATTCATAACCATAGCCGGCTGGTAAAACTTCTTTAGCAACTTTTTCCATTGCTTTAATTGCGTCTCCCGAACTAGAGCCAGGAGCGGCGGAACCATTAATTTCAATCGAGCGGAACAGATTATAGTGATTTATCGTTTGCGCTCCCACAGTCTGAGTAACTGTAACTAAGTTACTCAAAGGAACCATTTGATTCTTTTGAGAACGAACGTATAGTTTGCCAATATCTTTTGGATTGGAACGAAACTGTTGATCTGCCTGGATATACACCCGATAATTACGCTGCTGGAGATTAAAATCATTTACATATTGCGATCCCAAAGCAGTTTGTAAAGTACTGAAAACATCATCTATGGAAACTTGCAATGATTTGGCTTTATTGCGGTCTACTTCTACAAGCAATTGTGGTGTATCTGCTGCAAAGGTGCTAAATACAGCTTGTAATCCTGGTGTTTGATTAGCTTGACCGAGCAACTTACCCATTGACTGGACTAGATTTTCTAAACCACTGTTACCTCTGCGGTCTTGCAGTTGAAAGACAAAGCCGCCAAAGTTACCTAAACCCTGAATTGGTGGCGGGTTCACAGGAAAAACCCTGGCTTCTGGGATTGACAATAACTTCCCTTGCAATTTACCAATAATCGCCTGTACTGATTGATCGGGTCTTGAACGCTCATCCCAAGGTTTTAAAGTGGTAAATATAATGCCGCTATTGGCGGTGCTGCCACTAAAACCAAATCCTCCCACGGCGAAAGTACCTAGCACTTCTGGAAGTGGCAGAATTTCTTTTTCTACTTGTGCCATGACATCGCTGGTATATTGCAGCGAAACACCTTGAGGCCCTTGGATGATGGTGATGAAATAGCCTTCGTCTTCATCGGGTAGAAAAGCTGTCGGTACTGTGGTGTACAGCCAAGCAGTCATTCCCAAAGAAACGATAAACAGTCCAATGACGATGCTTTTGAATCGTACCATCCAGGTAAGCGATCGCTCATAACTTGACCTTACCCATTCCAGGAACCGATTAATCAGGTCAAAAAACCAGCCAATCCACCTTGGTACTTGTTGTTCTTGACGTAGCAGCACCCCACACAAAGAAGGTGTTAGAGTCAAAGCTAGAAATGTCGAAATCGCAATAGAAAAGGCGATCGTCAGCGCAAATTGCCGATAAAGTGCGCCTGTAGTTCCCGGAAAAAACGCCACTGGCACAAACACCGCCATCAATACTAGTGAAGTGGCAATAACCGCGCCAAACAGTTCCCTCATTGATTCACTTGCGGCTCGACGAGGACTTACGCCTTTATCCTGAATAAAACGGCTAATTTGCTCCACCACAACGATCGCATCGTCTACCACCATCCCCGATGCTAAAGTCAGACCAAATAAAGTCAAACTATTGATAGAAAAGTTAAAAATTTTGACAAAGGCAAACGTTCCAATTAGTGCTAGAGGAATAGTCAGTGCTGGAATTAAAGTGGTTCGCCAATCCTGCAAGAACACAAAAATTACAATCACAACCAGCACTACCGCTTCAATCAGAGTCTTGATGACTTCTGACATCGACTCTTCTACAAACGATGTTGTGTCAAAAGCTACCTGATATTTCATGCCTGGTGGAAAACTCGGAGCCAATCGCGCCATTTCATCTTTGACTCCTTTCGCTACATCCAAGGCATTACTGCCAGGAACCTGATAAATCCCTAAACCTACAGCATCATTGCCCCGGAACCGCAAAAATGTGTTGTAATTTTCTGCACCCAGTTCGGCTTTACCGACATCTTTGAGCTTGACTAATGTGCCATCCTCTTCAGTTTTGAGGACAATTTCTTCAAATTCTGATGGTTCTGCTAATCGGCTGGCAGCACGCACATCAAGTTGATATCTTTGCCCTTCAGGAGCCGGTTCTTGTCCAATTCTCCCTGCGCCAACTTGCAAGTTTTGTTCAGATAAAGCATTCGCTACATCCTTGGTCGTTAGTCCCCGACTAGCAAGGCGACTCGGATCTAACCACAAACGCATTGCATAGCGGCGTTCACCAAAAATTTGAGCGTTGCTCACGCCTTTGACTCTTTTTAAGGCATCTGCTAAGTACAGATCGGCATAGTTGCTTAAAAATATATTGTCGTACTCTTTATTTTCAGCGAATAAACCAATCGCTAAGAGAATGTTGCTAGATTCTTTTGATACCCGCACTCCTGTGCGTTGCACAGAGTCTGGTAATTGTGGTTGGGCAACAGAAACACGATTTTGCACATCCACAGCCGCAATATCTTTATCACGCGATGAATCAAAGGTGGCAGTAATAGTACTAGTACCATCATTACTGCTGCTGGAAGTGAGATATCTTAGTCCCTCAACCCCGTTGATTTGCCTTTCTAAGATATTTGTCACTCCGCTTTCTACGACTTCTGCACTAGCTCCGCTATAGTTGGAAGTTACAGTGATTTGGGTGGGACTAATTTCTGGGAATCTTGCGATCGGTAGTGTGGGAATACTGATTAATCCGATTAAAAGGATAACGATCGCACATACCGATGCAAAGATTGGTCGCTTAATAAAGAAGTCAACAAACATAGTTTAAAAAATTGGGCTTTGGGTATTTGGCATTAGGTATTGGGGCATTGGGCATGGGGCATGGAGAAGAGATAAAGGAGACAAGGAAGAGGGTGGAGACAAGGGAGAGACTTGTTCAATAATTCCCCCTTGTCTCTCTTGTCCCCTTGTCCCCCCTGTCCCCCCTGCTCCCCTGCTCCCCTGCTCCCTCCCTATGGCTTCTGACTACCCACTTCTTGCGGTGCGGGACTGATGGGAGCGCCATTAGTTAGGTTGAGAATACCGGAAACAACAATTTTGTCTCCAGCTTTTAGTCCTTCGATAACTTGATAATTATTCCCCTCAATAACTCCCAATTTCACAGGTTTTTGTTGAGCAACTAAAGATGGCGCTCCAGCTTTCTTTTCTGCTGGTGCTTCAGCTTTTTTTTCTGCTGGTGCTTCAGTGTTTTTTTCTGTTGGCGCTTCAGCTACAAATACAAATGTCTCCCCACCCAGGCGAGATACTGCTGTAACTGGAATTAAAATTCCTGGACGTTCGTTCCAGATCACTTTGGTTTGCACTGATTGGCGATTTACCAGTTGACTTCTAGAATTACCAAAGTTAGCTTTCACCAAAATTGTCTGCGAATCGGAACTAGCATCTGGAGAAATGAAACTTATCTTACCCCTTGCTGCGGGTTGACCTTGAGCGTTCAGCATTTGCACTGGTAATCCTAAGCGCAGCTTTTTGGCTTCTTCTAGGGGAACGGAAATATTTAGTTCTAAAGAGTCATTTCTAGTAAGTGTAGTGAGTTGGTCTGCTTTTTCTACATAATCTCCCACTTTTGTGGGAATATCGCCAACAGTACCAGTAAAAGGTGCCAGAACTTTTGTGTATTGCAGTTGAACTTGGGCTGCTTGGACTTGCGCTGCTGCTTGCGTTACTTGCGATCGCGCTTGGGCAATTTCTTCTGGGCGGGAACCATTTTCTAGTTGCCTTAAGTTTTGTTTCTGTTGTTCCAAAGCTCCAGCTAGCTCATTGATACTAGAAGTTCTGCTTTGGCGGAGTTGAGCTAGGCGTTTCTGGGCTACAACCAGGGCAGCTTCAGCACTTTGCTGTTCTTTGACATATCCTTCTAAGGTATCTTCAGAAACTGCGCCCTCTTTTCTCAATTGTGCGTATCGCTTGGCTCGTGACTGTGCTAGTTCTACATCCGATTTAGCTGACTGAATTTGAGCCTCAGCCTGAGCAATTTCTTGTGGTTGCGACCCCGACTGGGCATCTCGCAAGCGAGCTTGGGCTTGGGTTAACTGCGCTCTAGCTTGGGCAACTTCTTCTTGTCGCGTACCCGCTTTGAGTTCAGCAAGACGTGCTTGAGCTTGTGCTAGTGCAGCTTTTGCTTGTAATAATTGCGCTTGCACACTATCACTTTCTAGGCTAATAATAACTTGCCCTTGTTGAACACGGCTGCCCTCTTTGGTATAAATTTGGGTAACTCGTCCTTCAACCTGTGGCTTGATAATTACCGAACGTGGAGCCTCTAAGGAGCCAATAAACTCCGAACTTTCTTGCACAGTTTCAGGTTGCACAGTCGCTAGCTTGACTGGAATTGCCATCGGTTGACCAGCAGCTGGCCCACCTGCTGGTGGATTACTAGCACTACTAGTTTGCCACCAGCGCCAACCAAAACCAATGCCTCCAATTAAGAGGATAATTCCCAAAATTAGAGGCCAACGACGCTTTTGAGGTGGTTTAGGCGATCGCTCTGGCAGTGATTGTGGCTCTTGACTAGAATCAGTAACAGCAGGCTGTTCTATTTCAACTGGAAGCGGAGAATCAGGGAACTCAGAATGGGACATCTTCGGTTTCTCGTCTTGTGGATTTAGACTTGGGCAATCTACTCTTGACTAAAAAAGCATTATCTGGATAGTTTTTTAGCCCTTTGTTTTGATGTTGATAACTAACAAATATGTATTTGGGTATTTGGGCGATCGCTCACGATGTCTAGTACCTAAAACAAACAAATATGATTCATCACATTATGGTTATTTTGTACATTACTTAACTCCCATCATTTTTTTAAAGTGTAATTTATAAAACTTTTTTGGTCAGTATAAAACCATCACTTTCCGTCATAGAGAAAACACGGTTTATGTTGTTCCAAGGGAATCAATACAATCTTCTGCCTCCTGCAATGGCAAACTGCCTGATACCGTGTACAAATAAATTTAAAGAAGTTTCGATGTAGTATTCATATCTATAATCTAATGTGGTAGGGATATCGCTAAAAACGCAGAATACCGTGAAACAACATACCCGTGGAACTATCTACAGATGCTTTTAAATCTATATCTGAAGATACTGCACCCTTATCTTGACTTTTTTGCAAGTACATAACCACCTAGCTCTTCGCGCAGCGATTAACGATTTGTTTGCTTTGTATAAAATCAGACATGACGCTGGAATTCTGCCATAAGCGTTTGCAAGCGCTTGCTTGCATTATAACCACATAGGAAACTAGATTTGTATAAGTTTAAAGATGAGTTTATCCCTCTTGAGTCGTATTGAATACTG
Source organism: Nostoc sp. ATCC 53789 (assembly GCF_009873495.1). Taxonomy (GTDB): domain Bacteria; phylum Cyanobacteriota; class Cyanobacteriia; order Cyanobacteriales; family Nostocaceae; genus Nostoc; species Nostoc muscorum_A. The sequence goes on from NZ_CP046703.1 coordinate 4,896,926, forward strand.
ATCTTAGGGAAGAAAAATGTACGGTGCAATGTATGGAGCGATGCCTTGTCTGCGATACGCTGCGCGTAGCTTGCTTCTGAGTAGGAGTACGCCAACGGCGAGCGATGCCTAAGCTGATTAATTCAGCTCTATTCATCAAAGTTGCAAGTTTCATTGAGTTATCCTAACCAAGAACAAAGTGCAATCAATACAGTGTTCTCTAGAGTCCTATTTTTGAGCGGTCTTATCTTCCTACACTTAGGTCATCCAATCGGATGATTCTTAACTCACCCATTCGGGTGATTTAATTTATCCTCATCAGGCTTCTGTATATGTGAGCGAGTCATGCTCAATGCCCTTCAAGCATCCACAACTGATTCCTTAGAATCCAATTTCGGCAAGATACCTACAGTTGATTTTCGGTTAGCAAGAATATGAAAAAGCAGCCCTTCATACCGATCAAGTGCTTGCTCCAACGAATAGTTTTCTTCGGCAAACTGTCTTCCCGCGTTACCTAACTTCGTACAGAGAGTAGGATTGGCATATAAATCATGCACCGCAGCGGCCATTGCATCGGGCGATTCTGGCTCAACAATTATCCCACCACCACTGAGTTTGATCGCTCTAGCAGCAGTTCCAGTTGCAGGAACTGAACCCACAATTGGGCGACCACTTGCCAATAGTAATGGTATTTTTGAAGGCATATTGAACGAAATTACATTGTGCTTTTGCACAATCAGCCCGACATCAGCTGCTGCTAGCATTTCGGGTAATTTTTCTCTCGGCTGCAATGGTAGCAGCAAAACATTATCTGCTCCATGTAATAGACAATATTCTTGCAACCTTTGCAATGCTGTTGATTCGCCGACAATGACAAAGACAATTTCTTTAATATGACGTAAGCAAACTGCTGCTTCTATTACAGTTTCTAAACCTTGGGTTAGAGCAATGTTGCCCGAATAAAGGACTATAAATTTCCCATCCAGTTGATGACTAGATATCCAAGAGTTATTCTTTTTTGGTAAAGGGTGGATGAAATTTACATTCACCCAATTAGGAATACAAACGATTTTATTAACAGGTACTCCCTTATTCACTAAATTCTCACGAAATCCATCGGCGATAACACTAATAGTATGTGCAGTTCGATAGGCAAATTTTTCTAAAGCTGCAAGAGTTCGAATCATCCACTTGTTTTTCAGTAGCCCGATACGCACAGCAGCTTCTGGTAATATATCTTGCACATTTAGAACTATTGGGCAGTTGTATAGCCAACCAAATATTGTTGCTGGTAGAATACCTAACAAAGGCGGTACTGTTAAAATCATTACATCTGGACGTTCACCTCTAAAGGCTTGAGGTAAGCTTGTGAAAATAAAGCTTAACTCCAGCAAGAGACGATCTAAAAGGTTAGGTTTAGACTTAATTCTGATGTAGCTTCGCTGAATTGTGACACCATTTTTTTGTTCATTAATGTACCATTGATCCCGATAACCATCGTAAATTTCGCGCTCAGGATAGTTGGGCATTCCAGTAATCACCCGCACTTCATGACCTCGATTTACTAGTCCTTCTGCCAATTCAGTCATTAAGGGAGCAATTCCAATCGGCTCTGGATGATAGTTGTAGGAATATATCAGAATGTGCATGAGCTATTTATAAATTTGGTAAATACAGCCGGAGATAATCGGATTTATTGCTAACTTCAATAGAGGCTGCAACTTTTATTATTTAATTTAGTTTGTGATGAGATTATGATTTTTCTAAATCACAATTGCGATAAGCACTGCTGAGAAATTTTCTAGGTGGATTTTAACAGTTAGTAGCGAACAATTATCAGTTTTTCTGGTTGGATAAAGTTTCCCAATCGTATATTTAAAAGTTACGCGTGTTAACTAATAAACTTTAATTGTTCACTTATTTAAATTCCTTCCTATATATATGATTAGTTGTTCAGTTATTTAAAAGTGAATAGAGTTGTTAAATTTACACTGAGGGGATTGTAGCATGAGACTTAATATCATGCATATAACCTGCATTCCGCCTTGTGAACTGGCACATGAAGTATTTTTAACCAAGTAAACAATATTGCATTAATGGGTGAGAGTCCAGTTTTTTTAGTGGCTCAAAGGCACTAAATTTTTAACATTAGTGTGTTTAGTAGCTTCGTATTTAAAACTGTAACTGAAAAAAACTCCAATGTATCGCAATTGACATCAACAGCTTGATTCGGGTTGTTACCTGTAGCGGGCTACACTGACGCAATACTAAAAAGTTGCACTGATTGCTATAGTCAGGACGATTTTAGCGAAAATACTTCTGATTATAATCGCTCGAATACTTGTTTTCATAAGTATTCGAGCGATCGCCAACCGATAAGGCTGGATGATAAACTCACCAGTTCACTGAACTATTGGAGCTAAAATAGAGATTCATTAAACTAAACTTGGCAACCTCTAACTAGAAAGCCTTACTTTCTAGCAAGAGGCTTGCTTTTTCTTCAGAGTTGAGCCTACACCCAAGGCCCCAAATGCCAGAAAACCCAACAGAGAAGCAGGTTCAGGAACTTTGGATACCTGAATAGAACCAGAATTTTCATCTAGTGTTATTGATGTGCCTTGTTGATCGACATCCTGACGTAATGCCAAAGATTCGCTAACGGTTCCAGTAAAGAAGTATTCTCCAATGACACCTGTTCCTCCTCCTATATTCAGAGGGCCAAACAATTTCTGAGTAGCAGTATCAAAGTTGAAAGCGAAGAAATCAGATTGTGATACCCCAGAAGTAACGGTGTTATAAGTTCCCAGAGGATTATTAGATGGGTCTAAGAAAGAGACAGTCAAGGATTGTAAAAAATTGGTGGCTCCACTACCACTTTCTGAAATAATTGTCGGTGCTGTAGTCTCGTCGTAGCTGAATGAACCGACTGCGGAATAACCAGCATCTCCTAGCCAGTTAAAGTTGAAATCAATAGCTTGAGCAGGGTTGTTAGCACCAGCAGCGATCGCAACACTAAGTACAGCACTGGTTGCTGTGGTAGCAGCGATTTTGGCAAAAATGTTTCTCACTGTTATATCTCCAAGATTTATTTACATGATGCAAATATCAGTGCATCAAACAACACTAACTTTACGATAGAAATAAATATAAGTAAATACTACATGGCAGACTGAGGCAAATATGACAACTAGATGAAGAAAAACACTTATTTTTTAAAGTTTTCGAGAAGATATCAAGTCTATTTAACAAACCTAAACTCAAATTTATCTATTTTGATGTATGTAGCAAGGGTTATTACCTAAAAATCACGAGCGATCGCCTGAGAATAACTGATAAAGTTGAGCTACGCAAAGTTGAAAACAGTGACCTATGCCTGCGTTTCTATTAGAAGTTGGTACAGAAGAATTACCTGCAAGCTTTCTCAGTGATGCCTTAATACAGTGGCGAGAACGCATTCCCAAAAGTTTGGAAGCAAACAGCCTTCAGGGTGAAAGTGTCCAAGTGTACGGTACTCCCCGGCGTTTAGCGGTATTGATTAAAGGTCTACCATCCCAGCAAGCAGACCGAGAAGAAGAAATTAAAGGGCCTCCCGCCCAAGCTGCCTTTAAAGATGGTCAGCCAACAGCAGCAGCATTAGGCTTTGCTAAAAAGCAAGGTGTGGAACTAGATGCACTCTTCCTTCGCCCCACTGACAAAGGGGAATTTGTTTTTGTACAAAAAAGAATTCCTGGTCGTCCTGTGGCGGAAATTTTGACAGAACTTGTTTCCCAATGGATTTGGGGTTTAGAAGGTAAGCGATTGATGCGTTGGGGAGATGGGGATGGGAGGTTTTCTCGACCAATTCGCTGGCTGGTAGCTTTGTTAGATGAGACGGTGCTACCGTTGGAATTGGTGAATGGTTCTAAAACGATTCAGAGCGATCGCATTTCTCAAGGTCATCGCGTCTTACATCCTGAACCTGTAACAATCGCCCAAGCGACTGATTACGTTACCGCCCTCAAATCTGCTTATGTCACCGTTGACCCCGAAGAACGGGAAAACCTAATCAAAGAGCAAGTTAAGGCAGTAGCAGAAAGTTTAAGCGGGTATACAGTCATTTACCCCGATTTGTTAGCAGAAGTAACCAACCTTGTAGAATATCCTTCTACAGTTGTTGGTAAATTTGAACCAGAATTTTTGGAATTACCAACTGAAGTAATTACGGAAGTTATGGTAACTCATCAACGTTATTTCCCTGTATTCAAACCAGGTAGTTCTGAGCAAGAATTATTGCCTAATTTCATTACCATTTCTAACGGCGATCCCAAAAAATCAGATATTGTTGCCGTCGGAAATGAAAGGGTAATTCGTGCCAGATTAGCTGATGGCAGATTTTTCTACGAAGCTGATTTAACTAAGCCTTTAGAAAGCTTTTTACCTCAGTTAGAAAAAGTCACCTTCCAAGAAGAATTGGGTTCGGTGCGTACCAAGATAGATAGAGTGGTCAAGATTGCCGAGCAAATTACCACCCAATTAAAATTAGCTGAAAATCAAAGCCAAAAAATCCAACGTGCTGCTTTATTGTGTAAAGCAGATTTGGTAACTCAAATGGTGTATGAATTCCCGGAATTGCAAGGCATTATGGGAGAAAAATATGCCTTAGCTAGTGGTGAAGATGCCGAAGTAGCAAAGGCAATTTATCAACATTATTTGCCAACGGGAGCCGGTGACAATTTACCCGAAACACTCACAGGTCAAATTGTCGGTTTGGCTGATAGATTAGATACCTTGGTAAGTATATTTGGTTTAGGCTTAATTCCCTCTGGTTCCTCCGATCCCTTCGCTTTGCGTCGGGCTGCTAATGCTGTAGTTAAAATTACTTGGTTTTATAATTTGCCAATAAATTTAGATGATTTATTGGCGCAAATATCAACAGATTTTGCCGCGAAATATCAAAAAGATCAGGCATCATTAACCACAGCATTACAAGAGTTTTTCTTACAACGTATCCGCACCTTATTACAAGAAGAAAAACAGATTGATTACGATTTAGTAAATGCAGTTTTAGGAGAAAATGACCCAGAATACACAGAACGGACATTAAAGGATTTATTGGATGTCCGCGATCGCGCCTTGTACTTACAACAAATCCGTAACGACAGTACTCTAGATAACATCTACGAAACCGTTAACCGTTCCACACGATTAGCCGCCCAAGGTGATTTGGATACAAAACAGCTAGAACCGACAACCGTAGTTCGTCCAGAATTATTCCAAAAACCCTCTGAGACAGCCTTGTATAATGCTTTGATCGAATCAGTACCACAAACTCAAACAGCACAGCAGACACGAAATTATCAACTGTTAGTAGCAGCACTAGGAAAAATTGCTCCGACAGTTAGTAGCTTCTTTGATGGGCCAGATAGCGTTTTAGTTATGGACTCCGATCCAGAAATTAAGCGTAATCGATTACACCTACTGGGATTGGTTCGCAATCATGCTCGTGTTTTAGCTGACTTTGGTGCGATCGTCAAAAATCTGTAGCGTAAGTCAACAAAAAGTTGTGTAATTTTTGCCAATAAACGCTACTATAGGGAGTGCTTAACCAGGGACACTCTGCTGCAATCTATGTCCAAAGCTCATGTTATTGGATTGGGAAAGTCCGGTGTTGCTGCGGCGAGATTGTTGAAACGGGAAGGTTGGGAGGTAGAGCTGAGTGATGGCAACACCTCCAAAACCCTCCTACAACAACAACAAGAACTCGCTGCCGAGCAAATAACCGTTAAACTAGGTCAATCCCTAGAATTAAATGGTGATAATTTACCCCAATTAATAGTTGTTAGTCCTGGCGTGCCTTGGGATATTCCCATATTAATTAAGGCACGCCAATTAGGTATTGAAACCATTGGGGAAATGGAACTCGCTTGGCGAAATTTGCGATCGCTACCTTGGGTAGGAATTACAGGTACTAACGGTAAAACTACTACCACAGCTTTAATTGCTGCCATTTTTCAAGCAGCAGAATTAGACGCGCCCGCCTGCGGTAACATTGGCTACGCCGCTTGTGAAGTTGCCCTATCTGATAGGGGACAGGGGACAGAGGATAGGGGACAGAGGGATAAGGAAAGAGGTAGGGAAACTCCAATCCAAAATCATATTGATTGGGTGATTGCGGAAGTTAGCAGCTATCAAATAGAATCTTCCAGTTCTCTTGCACCCCGGATCGGTGTTTGGACGACTTTCACACCGGATCATCTTAGTCGCCATAAGACTTTAGAGAACTATTACAATATCAAAGCAAAGCTGTTGCGTCAGTCAGAATTGCAAGTGTTCAATGGCGATGATGCCTACTTGAGCCAACAAGGTTTAAGTGCTTGGCCTAATGCTTATTGGACAAGTGTTAGAGGAAAAGATTTCCTGATTAGCGAAAAAGGCTTTTACATCGAGGACGGCTGGGTTGTGGAAAAATTGACTGCTACCTCTGCACCAGAACCGATTGTGAAAGTATCGACTTTGCGGATGGTGGGAGAACATAACCAGCAAAATCTCTTGATGGCAGTAGCAACAGCACGATTAGCGGGAATTAATCGTGATGCGATCGCACTTGCGATTCAGGAATTCCCTGGCGTTCCTCATCGTTTGGAGCATATCTGCACTTGGGAAGGTATTGATTTCATCAACGACAGCAAAGCCACTAACTACGATGCGGCCGAAGTTGGTTTAGCATCAGTGAAAAGTCCAGCGATTTTAATTGCTGGTGGAGAAGCCAAAGCAGGTGATGATACTGGCTGGCTAGCACAAATCCAAACTAAAGCTGCTGCTGTGTTATTGATTGGCTCTGCTGCACCCGCATTTGCCCAACGCCTTCAAGAAGTGGGGTATTATTCTTACCACATTGTCGAAACTATGGAAAGGGCAATCCCCAGATCGGCGGAATTAGCCAAGGAGTATGAAGCGCCTGTGGTGTTACTATCTCCAGCTTGCGCGAGTTTCGATCAGTACCCGAATTTTGAGGTGCGCGGCGATGATTTCCGTCAGTTGTGCCTTGCTTGGGCGGGAGGAGCAAGGCTTCAATACAAATCGATTCTTTCGTCTTCCCTATAATTAATTCACTGTGTGGCTTGCAGTTACACAGTGAATTAATTATGTAATCTAAAAGTGCGGTGCGATCGCATTATCAAAGAGACTTAAAATATTCTAGAAGCATTGTTTGGAGCTACTTTAGTGGTTTTCTATAATTATGTTTTGCTGTAGTTTGCAACTTCAACCTCATGAGCAATGCTTGTAGGTTTAGGAATAGGTAAACCATCTTCTAGCATTCCTTCTATATGAAATTCAATCGCTTCTGCAATCATCTGCTTGACTTCTTCTAAAGTTTCACCCACAGCTACACAACCTGGTAAATCAGGGATATAAGCGCCATAGCTAGTTTCTCCCTTTTCAATCACAACTGTATAACGCATTAATATTCCTCCAATTGAGCTTGTCTCCAGATATTTTTAAGAGTACCAATTGGCACATCCACATTTGGTTTACCAGACACTGTTACAGTACTAGGTTTATCTGGATGTTTGAACTGTCGATGACTACCTTTAGTTCTAGCAAGATACCAACCATCAGCTTCTAGTCGTTTGATAACTTCGCGTACTTTCATGCTAACGCTTATCTGTATAGGTGAAATTTATATTACAGATAGAGTGTCTTATTGAGAAAGAAAAGTAAACGACATTGTGTCGTAATTTCTGTCCGTCATTTTGTCGTGGGTTTTGGCATTGGTAAGTAGATGGACAAAAATATTTCTCATGAATCGAGTGGCTCAAAATGAAATGCTAAAGTTAATAATCAAGCTTTTCCAGAGCTACATTCTCTCTCTCCCAGATAAAATTTATATATGAACGCTACACAAGAAAAACTAAAAGTTCAGCTTGAACAGGCTTTAATCGCGGCTTTTGGCGCTGACTTCGCGGGAGTAGATCCAATTTTGGTTTCTGCGAGTAATCCTAAATTTGGTGATTATCAGGCGAATGTGGCTTTATCCCTGAGTAAAAAGTTAGGAAAGCAACCAAGAGCGATCGCAGATGCGATCGTTGAGAAACTAGATGTATCCGAAATCTGCGAACCACCGGAAATTGCTGGGCCAGGATTCATCAATCTGAAACTGAAAACGGCATACCTGGAAGCACAACTGAATACGATTCAAGCTGATTCCAGACTTGGAGTTCCACCAGCGAAAACACCCAAGCGGGAAATTGTGGATTTTTCCAGTCCGAATATTGCCAAAGAAATGCACGTCGGACACCTGCGTTCTACGATTATTGGTGATTCCATCGCCCGGATTTTAGAATTTCAAGGACACGATGTGCTGCGGTTAAATCATGTCGGTGATTGGGGTACGCAGTTTGGAATGTTAATCGCCTATCTGCGGGAAGTTTACCCAGATGCACTTACCACCGCTAATGCTTTAGATATTGGTGATTTAGTTTCTTTTTACCGCAAAGCTAAACAACGCTTTGATACAGATACAGCTTTTCAAGAAACAGCACGCCAAGAAGTTGTCAGATTACAAGCAGGTGCAGAAGATACACTTCATGCTTGGAAACTGTTATGCGAACAATCACGGCGAGAGTTTCAAGTAATTTATGAATTGCTGGATATTAAGTTAACTGAACGCGGTGAATCTTTCTACAACCCTTTATTATCTGGTGTTGTGGAAGATTTAGAAAAATCTGGCTTACTGGTAGAAAACCAGGGCGCAAAATGTGTTTTTCTGGATGGATTTACAAATAGAGAAGGTGAACCTTTACCCTTGATTGTGCAGAAATCAGATGGCGGTTATAACTACGCCACAACTGATTTAGCATCCCTCCGCTACCGGATTCAGCAGGATGAAGCAAAGCGGATAATTTATGTAACTGATGCTGGACAAGGAAACCACTTTGCCCAATTCTTCCAGGTAGCACGCAAAGCCGACTGGATTCCCGATGATGTGGAATTAGTCCATGTTCCCTTTGGGTTGGTATTAGGAGAAGATGGGAAAAAATTCAAAACTCGTTCTGGGGATACTGTGCGGTTACGGGATTTATTAGACGAAGCTGTTTCTCATGCCCATGCTGACCTAAAAACTAGATTACAAAAAGAAGAACGTCAAGAAACTGAAGAATTTATTAATGAAGTTGCTAGGGTAGTTGGAATCAGTGCAGTTAAGTATGCAGACTTAAGCCAAAATCGCACCAGTAACTACATCTTCAGCTACGACAAAATGCTGGATCTCAAAGGTAATACTGCGCCCTATATGCTATATGTTTATGCGCGGATTCATGGGATTAGCCGCAAGGGTGATATTAACTTTAAAGAGTTGGGAAATAATGCTGTTTTGTTGCAGCATGAAACAGAATTAGCGCTGGCAAAATATTTACTTCAACTGGATGAAGTTATTAGTAGTGTAGAGCAAGACTTGCTGCCTAATCGTTTATGTGAGTATTTGTTTGAACTGAGTCAGAAGTTTAACCAATTTTACGATCGCTGTCCTATATTACAGGCGGAGGAACCGCAGCGAACATCCCGCTTGGTTTTATGTGATTTGACTGCTAGAACTCTGAAGTTGGGATTATCTTTGTTGGGAATTCAGGTGTTGGAGAGGATGTAATTTTTTAACGCAAAGGTACGCTAAGTAAGAGTTAAGCTGGTTTTTTCATCAGAATTGCTGGACTTGGAGGCGATCGCATCTGTGAGATTTTTTAAGATATTCACACTGGTATTAGCATGAAACATACTGATAAAAGACAGGCAGGATAAAAGGTGACAATCGAAATCTACGTCAGCACTGATATAGAAGCGGATGGCCCTATCCCTGGGCCCCACTCCATGCTTAGTCTTGCCTCAGCTGCGTATACCGCAGACAAACAATTGGTTGGGACTTTTACAGCTAATTTAGAAACCTTGCCAGAGGCCCAAGGACATCCCAAAACCATGAAATGGTGGGCAGAACAGCCAGATGCTTGGGCAGCTAGTCGAGCCGACCCCCAGCCGCCTCTAAAGGTCATGGAGTCTTACCACGCCTGGCTTGTGGCTTTACCAGGTAAACCGATCTTTGTTGGCTATCCAGCAGCCTATGACTTTATGTTTGTCTACTGGTACTTGATAAACTTTGTGGGCGATAGCCCCTTTAAATTTTCGGCATTGGATATCCGTTCCTATGCGATGGCATTCTTAAAACAAAGCTACAACGAATCTGGCAAGGATAATCTACCTGCTGCATGGTTAGAAAATCTTCCATTGGCTCACATTGCCTTGGATGATGCCATTCAGCAAGGAAAGTTATTCTGTAATCTTTTGCAAGCGAATCTACAGCGTTAAGTAAGATAGCTATGCGATCGCACTTCATAAGATTTTGTAACAGATTTCCGATAACGATGAAGCCTGATTCATTGTTATCGGAAATCCCTTACTCCTTTGAGAAACCGAGGATCTTGCCCTATACCTGAGTACCTTCGATATAAGCCTTAATGGTGGGTAACGCCGTCATCTTCTCATAGAAGAAATTGTTGACTATTTTCATCACTTCCGCCTGGGCTACTTCTACTTCGGAACCAAGGGGAGTGCCAGATTCTTGGCGGCACAGACTACGATATAAACGCAGCAAATGACGCACGATTTCTAACTCTTCTTCCCCCTCCAAGACCTTGACAGCTGCCACAATCAGTTCATCTGCCTGATTGAGAACGCTATCGAGATCAAACACAGCACTATTGTCCCTAGCTTGCTGCACAGTTCCCATTAACGCATGGACTTGGTAAAGCAATGCTGTAGGTTCGTCGAACAATTCACGCAGAAATGCTGCTTCCTCGTAACGCCCGTTCAGCCGAAAGATGTTGTACATCCGCTTGGCTGCTTTGCCGTAGTTGAGGTGTTTACCTTGTTTGACATATTTTTTAACTTCCTTTTCCAATACCGCCACATAATCATCCATGACATCGGCGGAGGCTTGCTTCACCAGTTTGGAAAAGATGGGAGCAGATTCAGCATCCAGGTAAACTTCTTGAAAATAGCCGTCTAGATAGCCGTCTAGTGCTGTGATAGTTCCATCTGGTGCTTCCCAGGTAACATCTACCACGTTGCTGGCGTTGGACAATTGACTACGTATTGTGTCAGCAACAACCCATTCCAGCTTACACCAAGACCAGTTAGGGTCTTGGGCTACGGCATCCCAGGTCAGCACCAGAGGATTGCCCTCTAGGTCGCTTACCTCAATCTGACCGGCAATCACCTCATCGGGTTGCCAGTTAATTGGCGAACCAGCACGTCTGGTGTTTTCTCCCCGAACCACTTGTTGGGGATAGGCACCAAAGTTCACATCAATTAACTGATAATTGGGGCCGGACATGGTGTTAAGCGCCTTATCCCGAACCAGTTTGCCAAGAATCTCGGAGGCTTCGCTACGGGTAGGGGCAATGATATTCACCCGCTCGAAGTAGTCACAGTCACCAGGATAAGTCTGAATTTTAGATTGAGCCGCAGAACCAGAGATTGCCAACGCGGTTTCTACAACACCAGGAATGTCCTCAAATTCGACGATTTTGCCAATGGCGCGAAACCGTGCCAACTCTTGCGGATCAAAATCCAACATGGTGACTTTGTGCCCAAAAGCACCTGTGTCTTTGTCTACGACAATATCGCTGTCGCCTGTGGCCTCGGTGATGGAATTCATCCAACGTTCCAATTCTTGCTCATTGAGTTGAACCCCTAAACGATTAGCTGATTCAACGATGCGGTTACGTGCATCTAGAGTTTGATCTTGTGCTTTTGTCATATTTTATTTCCGATTTTATGTTGTGATTATACCTTTATAGATGATTTCAAGAAAAATGATTTTTGCGATCGTTTTTAAAGAATATTTATTGAATATTAAGTTTGATGAAATACGGTCTATCTCACAGTGATTGCATGAGATTAAAGCCGCTAACTCGCTCTATATAAGGTTCACAATGCAAATATTTACTAAGGGTTTGTTAGATTTTGTTCTCTAATAAATATTTTTAAAGAGAGAAAAATAGCTACTAGGAGATATCATGATACTCCAAATTCATCTTTTTACTGATGAGTGTCATGTTAAATAAAGAATGTTTATAAATAGTCATTTTCAGAACAAGTAGTAGATAATCTGCACAAATAAAGTTAACTATTTAAGGTCGTCATTTTTCCGTTTTTGTTCTTAATTGCTAAGGGTTTTAAATATATTTACTTTTTGTAATATAGTTGTATTTATTTCCACTCACTTAGTTGGCGATCGCTAACTCAAGTTATGTGCCAAAAAGATTTATTCCGCTAAGGTGTCGAGGCGGCGATCAAAAGCATAAGGATGAACCCAAAAAGAGACCTAGTACAACACGGCAGAAATAAACCACCCATTCTAAATCAATGAAATGCTTACGCTGTATTCATTTTTAATTTTTAATTTTTAATTCCGCCTTGCGGTACTAGGCTGTAAAGCAGAGGTCTTTCGCTTTCAGAACGTTGTAAAATTCATTAGCAACGTAAAACGCTGATATGGTTAATTTAGTGGCTTCTGCGCCATCAATGCCAAAATAGCAAGTTAATTGCCAATTCCATACTGACAATTATTGTTACTCCTATACCTAAAATGCGATGCCTACGGCGGGCAAAGCCAACGCCAATATTCCCAATATTTAGTTACAAAACTAAATATCTAATGCTGCGCCAAAAATTTTCTTTATATTATGCAAGGTTTTAGGAGAACTTTTCCCAGGATTGGGCAACTAATTGGCTCAACCAGCGACGTTGTTGCTGATCCAGCATTGGATCATCTGCTAGCAACTGAGCGGTTAATTCTTCCAAAGATTGACCCTGAGCGCGGACAATTTTAATGACTCCAGCGATCGCAGCTGCAACGAGTTCTTCATCAATTGGCTGTTGTCGCAGGGCAACAATTTCTTGGGGACTGTCTGGAATGGGATAATTCATGGCGTGGGTTTACAGAAATACAAAATGAACAATAAATTCAACAAATTCTTAAAATTTCTTTACTGAATCTTTATGAAACTAGTTGCGCGGAGTTTACCTTACTTTGTGCCTTCATAAAATCTGTCTTAGTGAGTAGATTGATCGGAGATGTCAGGAAACGATGAGAGAAATCCTTTATTTAGAAGTTCCAACTCCAGATATAGAAACTGTGCGTAGCTGGCTACAAACAGATTTTGAACCTGGAAATGGAGAAAAAGTGCTTACTTCGGAAGGCTTTCGCCTCAAAATACCCAGTGCTAAGACACCTGCTGGGGCGGGTCTTTCCGAAAACTTGCCTGTAGAACTTTCGGTATTTGTTTGGTCGGTGCAACGAACTACCTATCTGAAAGTGTTTCGTTGGGCAGAACAACCCTTTCCCAGTGAGAGACAAATTCTGCAACGCCTAACCCAAGAAATCAGAAGCCGTTTTCCGCATCATTATCCCGAACCACCAGCGATTGATTTATCCCAAGAATCGATTTTTGCCGCTTTAGCCTCTGCTTACCCCCTCACCGTCAAGTATTTTCAGAAAATGCCCAACGGTGAATACGATCTAACACGTGCCTACTGGTGGGAAAAACGATGGCGCGAAGGAGTACGAAATCCGCAGAGGCCGCGTCAAGTTGTGTTTTCCAGTCGAGGGGACTGGGGAGCAGGGGAGCAGGGGAGCAGGGGAGCAGGGGGAGATGGAAGAATAATATCCTCCTCATCCTCCTCATCTTCCTCATCCCCTACTTACGACCTGATTTATATCGGCGGCGCACTAGGCGCGATTCATGCAGCATTGATGGCAAAACTAGGATATAAAGTCCTGCTGGTGGAACGAATGCCCTTTGGCCGGATGAACCGAGAATGGAATATTTCTCGCGATGAGATTCAAAGCTTGGTTAATCTGGGTTTAGTCACCCCCGCTGAGTTAGAAACCATCATTGCTAGGGAATACAAAGATGGATTCAATAAGTTTTTTGATGCGAACAATCCATCCAAACTGCGATCGCCCGTACTGCACACACCCACAGTCCTAAATTTAGGCTTAGATTCCGATAAATGGCTCCAAATGTGTGGGCAAAAGCTGCAAGCGGCAGGCGGCGAAATCTGGGATGAAACAGAATTTATGCGTGCAGATATTGATATATCACAAGTTCTGTTGCAAGTCAAGCACTTACCTAGTCAGGTTGAAAAACAAGTAAGTGGACGACTGCTAATAGATGCAATGGGAACTGCATCACCCATCGCTTGGCAATTAAATGGTGGTCGTGCCTTTGATAGCGTCTGCCCAACAGTAGGAGCGGTAATTGAGAGCGGATTTGAGCCGGGAGTATGGGATTCACAATACGGGGACGTTCTTTATAGTCATGGGGATATTTCGCGGGGAAGGCAGTTAATTTGGGAACTGTTTCCCGCAGCAGATGATGAATTGACGATTTATTTATTTCATTACCATCAAGTCAATGCTGAAAATCCTGGTTCCTTGCTAGAGATGTACGAGGACTTTTTCACAATTTTGCCAGAGTATCGCAGGTGCGATATGGACAAATTGGTGTGGAAGAAGCCGACATTTGGCTATATACCAGGGCATTTTAGTGTAGGAAGTAGCGATCGCACAGTTGCCTTCGATCGATTGATTGCGATCGGCGATGCCGCATCACTCCAGTCTCCACTCGTCTTCACCGGTTTTGGTTCGCTAGTTCGCAACTTAGAGCGCTTAACAACGCTTTTGGATACTGCTCTCAAACACGACTTATTGAGTTTCCGCCACTTGAACCAAATTCGGGCTTACCAAAGCAACGTTTCCGTGACTTGGCTATTTTCCAAAGGCATGATGGTACCCACTGGGAAATTCTTACCACCCCAGCGCATTAACTCCATGCTCAACACCTTCTTTGGACTGTTAGCAGACGAACCCCAAGAAGTAGCAGATAACTTCATCAAAGATCGGTGTGATTGGTTAACCTTTAATCGGCTAGCACTCAAAGCCGCTAGAAGAAATCCTGCCTTACTTTTATGGATTTGGGAACTTGCTGGGCCTAGAGATTTAATGCGATGGCTTGGTAGTTATTTCAATTTCGGTCGTCATGCCCTTGTTAGCGCTTTACTAAGTCCCTGGTTTGGGCGCTTCTTAAACCGTGTAGGTTTTTGGCTAGAACCCCGAAATCCAGGCTTGTGGCTGTGGCTATTGGCGATTAATTATGCGATCGCCACAGGCAAACCGCGATCGCGCTCTCAAGTAGCAAAGACAAACCCAGAAGCCGTAATTCCGAAGTCAGAAGCAAGGATTCTCAATTAGTCATTGGTCATTGGTCATTGGTCATTAGTCATTGGTCACTTGTAGTGAGTTTCGACTGCGCGGAAATCGAGCGAAGTCGAGATTCAACTACCGCGTATTCGTAAAGCCTACGGCATAGCTACGCTTAGGGCGCAGCCTCTCCAAGAGTTGTATTAGTCATTGGTCATTGGTCTTAATATTTAGACAAATGACAAATGACAAATGACAACTAACTATTGACCTTTGGGACGAAAATTCGGTAGTTCCACAGATGCCAATGACTTACGCCCCTTGGGTGGACGTTGGGGATAAACCACAGGTGAAGGTGAATTCCCGTCATTAGTGTTATCACCTAATGACTCTGGGGAAAAATCATTTTCTGACAATTCCAACTGTGACAATTGAGAAACTTCTGACCAGTAATCTTCAGCTTCTCCAATAGGCGGCTCAGTGTGGAAGGAGCTAGAAGACAGCAGTAAGTTATTAGCTGGTGAAAGTACAGAATCTGTCGTCCAAGAAGTGGAGGTAGTTACAGGGGGATTAATCTCTGCCTCCAACTCCTTCTCCCGTGGATTTTCTGCTTCCTCATCGTCTTCTAATATTGTTGCTAAAGTCTCCCAGACAGGGGCATTATTAGCATCCACATCTGTTTTTGCAGTAGGCGGTGGTGATGCAGATGGAGGCTGGGAAGTGAAAAACATTTGTATGAGACTATCTAATTGCTGATCTAAATTGGATGAACCCGAAGTTGAAACAGCTTCAGGTTTATCTGAGGAATCGTCAATTTTTGGAGAGGGGGCAGGAGGTTCTGCTGATTTTGGGGTATTGTGCTTAACTGACCAGTTCCAAGAAGATGGTGGCGGGGTACTCGGTTCAGTTTTTTGGAATGGGATTGGTGCTGATGGTTCACCCCAAGAATCATCTTCATTTTCAGTCAAGGATTCTGATTCTGCTGACCAAGGTTTAATTGGCTGGGCATTAGGAAACAAAGACCGAGCTTTTCTAGAAAATCTTCCTTGTCCGCTAGTTATGTCTTTGGGGTGTTGTGCAGTATCTTCTAAGGAGTCATAGCTAGGAACCGATGTATCTAGACATTTTTCCAGAGCCGCTTTAAATTGCAGCGTCTGGCGTTGTTGTCGCATCAGTCTAGTACGTAACTCCCGACAAACAGTTTCTGACTGCAATAACTGCTCAGACTGTTCGTTGTTATTAGTGTGTAACAACGTACATTCTCGCTCTAGCTGGGCAAGGCGTTGCTGGCTAATTTGTAGCTGTGCTTTATAACTATCAGTGAAAATTTCCTGACGTTGAATAGTTTGTACAGCAATTTCTAATTGTTGAAATAAAGATTTTATCTGTTCTTGAGCCGCAGCTAGTTCCTGAGTATGTTGGTTGAGCATCGACTCAGTAACGCTAGAGCGCGTTTTCTGCCACTGCAAAACCTTTTCAGACTCAGCTAGGTTGTCTTTTAGCTGCTCTACTTGTTCATACAAGTTATTGTTAGCTGCACGCAATTCTTCGTTCAATGCCAGCAGGTTCTGAAATTCTGAATCAATAAGTGCTTGCTTGCCGATTTCCGGCTCTGCAACCCAGTCCTGCTGGGTGGTATCTTTTGAAAATTGTCTATCTTCAGCCGGCATGAGGAGTGGCAGTTGTTTAACTGCCATATTGTCATTAGGCACAACTGAGTAAAAGGGACAACTCGCCTGCTCCGATTGTGGCGAATTAGCAGAATTTAGGGATTCCATCACAGCCCCCTTGTTTGAGGTGTCAGCTTCATTCATCACTCTTGACCCACCTGCCTAAAAATATCAGCAGTGCTGGCATTAGCATTGCTTATCAACTTTGTCTAATCAGGGTTTGCTCTAGAAGCTAAGTTTAACTCTCTCCAGGCACCAGCAATTAATCATCAATTGGTGTTCCCTATTTTGGATCTAGACTGATGCCGTTATAACACTATGATGCTCGTCCCCGTCAAGAAGAGGCAAGGGGAACGGGGCAGGGAGCAGGGGAGATTAAAGCAGTGGTGCCTCTGTCCCAATGAAGTTTTTTACATGAAAAAACTGCCTCAGCTTATATTTTATTTTCTATAATCGCATCTATCTTAAGGTTTACATTTAAAATGTCTTCTTTGACACATTTTTATACTGACTTATTTATTACTTAGGATAGATGTCAGTACAAGTATCTACTATTCGATGATAATTCTGTTATTTTGAGCGATCGCTATTTAATGTCAGCAAACAACTAAGAGCTTCTGCTAAGAGTAAAATGTTAAGAAAACCTGACAAATACGAATGAACACGTACAAAACAAGATTAAAGCAGTAACAATTAGAATAAGTAAATTGATAAAATTTTTTTAAAGAATAATCTCAACTTAATACAGGCTTTTTTCTCGTTAAATATAGTCCCAGCAAGCAAACTAAGTCTTAGCTAGAAGAGGCTTTTTCTATCAACTTGCCTTCAATATATCAAGTTTGTTTAATGACTACAAGAAAATTGTTTAAAGTATACTTGACTACTTACGTTTATTTTTTACATTGTACTTTAATTAACAAGAAAATTATTTTATTCAAGCATTAATACGGATACACTTTTTAATTGATTTATTAAAGAATAATTGGAATAACCGAGTTTTCTACTAGCAATAAAGTAATTATAAAGACCATAATTACTACCGATCAATGTGAGATTAAGTTAGAGAAAGCGGTGTGGTAGCTAGGCTTATCCAAAAATTCCAAGTTTAAAATAGGGGTGCTAAAGATGACCGACATACTTGCAATAGGTGTAAATATAAAGCAAGAAGCTGTCCAATTACCGCTAGTTGCAGAAAATTTTGACAGTTTTTGGGAGAAAGAAATTAGACCGTTATTCACAGATGAGTCTCTATCTTTTAGGGTGAAGACTCTGAAGGGAAACTATGTAAACTACGTCAACTTGGATAATGGAGCTACAACCACTCCCTTTACAACCCTCAAGCAGCATGTAGACGAGATGCTTGACACTTATGGCAGCGTACATAGAGGTTCTGGGCAAAAGTCCATCATCACTACACGAGAATATGACGCTAGTCGGAACGTGATTCGAGACTTTGTGGGGTCATCTTCAGACAACTATGTAATCTTTGCGAAGAATACAACAGAAGCAATTAATGGAGCCGCCACACTTTGGGCAAAAAAACCTGGGAAAATCTTAGTTTCTGATATTGAGCATTCATCAAACCTGCTCCCTTGGGTTACTAGAGACGAAGTTGTCCAATACAGAACCCAACCGGATGGAAGTGTAAGTGTCGCAGAAATTGAAGATATCTTCAAGGCACACCAAAATCTTCCTGAAGCCGAGCAAATTAAGTTAGTAACTATTACAGGTGCTTCAACAATTACAGGTTATAGACCCCCAATTTACGAAATCGCAGCTTTAGCACATCGGTATGGAGCTAAAATTTTTGCCGATGTGTGTCAGTTAATTCAGCATGAACGAGTAGATATGCGTGCTGATGATGACCCATGTCATTTAGATTTTGTGGCTTTCTCTGGACACAAGATGTATGCACCTTATGGAACTGGGGTTTTGCTGGGGCCAAAGGAATTTTTTGATAGTTCTTACCCTTATCAAATTGGTGGTGGGAACCTGCCCTATATCACCAGAAATCTAGAGATCAAGCGTTTTTACACAGAACGGGCCCATGACCCTGGAACACCAAACGCAATGGGTGCGATCGCCATTGCCAAGGCGATTGAAATTATCGAAGCACTAGGCCGCGATCGCATTGCTAAGTATGAACACTCTCTAGTTGAATTCACATATACACGCCTTAGGCTGATTCCTGGAGTTAAACTACATATCCCAGGAGATAATTTAGCCCATGTTATTCCCTTTGATATTGATGGGTTTGATGGACGCTTAGTAGCAGAAATTCTGGCACAAGAATACGGCATTGGAGTTAGGGCTGGGGCTTTCTGCACTTATGAATACATTCGCAAACTCAAGAATATTTCAGATGAGCGAGACTACGAGATTGCTCAGGAAGTAGACAGGGGAATTACACGCAACATTCCTAGTATTATCCGCGCCAGCTTTGCAGTATATAATACATTAAAAGACTGCGATCGCTTTATTGATGCGATCGCTCAAATAGCTAAAAACGGATTTGCTCACTATTTGCCCAACTACACACAAGATGAAATAACTGGTGTTTGGACAGCGATAAACAGCTAGTCTCTTCAGGGCATGGATAAGAGAGGCAGAGGGGCAGGGGGAATGGTGCAGAGGAGAGAAATTTTCTGCCTGCTACCCACTCCCTTATCTCTGTGTCTTAAATTACGAATTACAAATTACAAGGGGGTATAGCTTGAGCGATGAAAACCTCTTAGACCAAGAGGATTATCTACAGGCACGGGTTGATCAGTGCATCTGGCAAAAAAGCACAGATGCAGGTATTTCGCGCCAGCGCTTTCTGAAAATACTAGCCACGATGGTTGGCGCAACAGCCATCGGGGGTTTAACTAAACCTGCGCCTGCTCACAGTCAGGCAGCTGTTAAAACTAAAGCCAGTAAAATACTTAAACCATTACCACCAGGGTATATCTCTCATAGCAAAGGCACGTTAGAGATGAACTGGGAAGCGATGTATGGGCGTGGTTATTTAGTACCAAACGATTGGTTTTATGTTCACAACCGCAGTACACCTCCGCCTTTTGACCCATCTCTATGGCGTTTGCAAATTCATGGAACTGGCGTTTCTGTGCCTTGCGAGTTCACATACGATGAAATCATCGCTATGCCTTCCATCTCGGTAACATGTGCCATTGAGTGTGCTGCTAATGGTCGGCGCTTCTTTGAAGAGGCTTACAACAAACCACTCACTGGAACCCGGTGGAGGCTTGGGGCCATTGGTGTGGCTGAGTGGACTGGTGTACCACTGAGCATATTATTAGAGCGGGCTGGATTGAAATCTACAGCAAAAGACGTACTCGTAGAGGGTGCAGATTTTGATTCGCTCGACTCAAAGGAGACAAATAAATCTAAATTCAACAATGTAGTTCCGATTGCCAAAGCATTAGCAGATAACTCGCTTGTCGTCTATGCAATGAATGGAGAACCATTACCTCCAGATCATGGCCAGCCGTGCCGTGTCTTATTCCCTGGTTGGGGAGGAAACGCCAACGTTAAATGGATTGAGCGGATTGAGGTTTCTGAAACACTGATATATACCCAGTGGGTAACGGAGCAGATGGTACTGGTTGGTGCAGATTACCCTGCGATCGCACCATATAAAGGTAAGCTGATTACCTATCAAAATGTTAAGAGCGCTTTCGAGTTGGCTTGGCCCGCTACGCTTTCGGCTCGAACCCATTTACTACGTGGACGTTCTTGGTCTGGGAAAGGAAAAATTGCCCGTGTAGAAGTCAGTCTAGATGGCGGTAAAACTTGGCAGTTTGCACGACTGAGAGAACCAAACTTTCCATTTGCATGGACACGATGGGACATTGAATGGAACCCAACTCCTGGCGAATATTTTCTCCAAGCTCGTGCTACTGACAATTTAGGTAACACACAATCGAGTACAGTTCCGTGGAATGATTTTGGATTGCTCTACGGAGGCATTGTTAGCCATCCGGTGACAGTACGGAGATGAGGGAGAAGGGGCAGAGAGCAGAGGAGCAGGGGAAGCAGGGGAAGCAGGGGGAGAAGAAGAATCATCATGCCCAATTTCCAATTCCCAATTCCCACTATCAGTTTTCTAGAAAAATACCTATTTATGATTGATTTTAGTTGGTTGATTTTAGTAACTGGGGGTTTAATATCTGGAGTCATAGCCGGACTTTTAGGAATAGGTGGCGGTATTATCACAATTCCTCTTTTAGTCACACTAGGTTATACTCCCGTTCAGGCGATCGCTACTAGTAGCCTTGCTATTGTGATTACTTCCATTTCTGGAAGTTTGCAGAATTGGTCAATGGGATACTTTGACTTTAAACGAGTAATGTATTTAGGAATTCCAGCTTTTCTAACTACTGGAATAGGTGTATATTTCGCCAACAAAATTCCTTCCTACATCATACTCTTTACATTTGGCATCATACTACTCGTTAATATCTATTTGATTGAACTTCGTAAAGAACTGGCCCTTAATGAAAAAGAGAATACAGCCCCAGTATTTAACCCATTAGTTTCTAAAATTGGCACTGGGGGAGCAGCAGGAATTTTAGCAGGTTTATTTGGCTTAGGTGGCGGTACGATTATGGTGCCATTACAAATGTTGCTACTGGGAGAAGAAATTAAAGTAGCAATTCAGACTAGTTTGGGTGTAATTGTCATCACTGCTTTAGCTGCCTGTACAGGACACACATTAGAGGGAAATATTCTGTTTGCTCAAGGTTTAGTTTTGGGATGTGGTGGTCTTTTAGGCGTTCAGATGAGTACTCGCACATTACCAAAACTGCCAGATTCTACTGTAAGTTTAGTGCTTCGCATCTTCTTAGGTATATTATCAATCTATCTTTTTTGGGAAGCTTGGATAAATTATCGACACATAATTTAAAACTCATCTATCTTGAAACCTAGAGTTTTTTAAAAGATATATTTATGTAGGTTGGGTAGAGTGAAACGTAACCCAACATTACCACCTTATTTATGTTGGGTTACACTATCGCTGCACCCAACCTATAAAACTACGGTTCTCAAGATAGATGAGGTTTAGTAATTTTTTATTAAGTCGGTAAACCAACTTAGCTTCTTAATTATGTATTGGATATGCCAATGTTTTCAATCTGTGAATATAGGTTTACTTTTCCGTATCAAACTTATTTTTAATTTCACTGATGAACGAAAGTATATATCTAAGATTTCTGTTCTATCTGTCAGAAATATTATCTACTATGTTGAGCTAATCTGAATGATTTGGGATATCAAAATTTACTAATTTTATACTAATTGCATAGCGTACTAACCCTACAACATCATAAATATTAAGCCGTTTCATCAAATGCACTCGGTGTGCCTCGACCGTTTTAGTACTGATGCTTAATAACTCTGCAATCTCTTTTGTGGAAAGACCTTCTGCAATTAACTTTAAGATTTCAAGCTGGCGGGATGTTAATAAAGAGCTAGGCTTGTTGTTGGTAAAGATACGTCCTTTTTTTGTCGATAATTCTGACTCTAGTTGATGAGGTCTGGTAATTTCTAATTTTAATTCATCATTCACTAAAGCAAGTTTTGTAGTATAGTTCTTAACTTTAATTTTTAATTCTTCATACGCTTTAGATAACACTAACTCTGCTTGTTTATTTCTAATAATATTGAGTGCTGTTTGAATAGCAACATAGAGATTTTGTTGACTAATAGGTTTTAGAATATATCCACAAGTGAATGTTACTGTTGCCCTTTCTACAGTACTTTTATCAGAGTATGCTGTAATATAAATAAAAGGTATTTGGAGACAATTCCAAATTTCTCCCGCCGCTTCAATACCATCCATTTCACCCCGTAATTTAATATCCATTAAAACTAAATCTGGGCGAAGCTCAGTTGCTTTCTCAATTGCTGTTTCTCCTGAATCTACAATATCTACAACAGTGTATCCGAGCCACTCTAAATTTTCTTTTAAATTCATTGCAAGGATAAATTCATCTTCTACAATAAGAATCCGATGAATGTTTGTTATAAAAGTGTCCATAAGGCTATTGGCTGACTATATATCTAGTATCCGTTTTTTACAGACTTTGATTCAATGATTTATTTTGTAAACAACCAAAATCTCTACAACTACTACTGCTCCAATGCAAATCAGCATTATTTTCCTTCTCCCATCTGGTTGCGGTAGCATAAACTTTGCTTATCACTGCTAATCAACTGTGGTACTGTTACTGATTGTGCATATAAAATTTCTATAAAGTTCATTATTATATCCGTGAAAATACAGAATATAACACCCTGTTAGAAGAGATAAAAGACTACTTTAAATCTTTCTCTTCTACTGATAGTCTGCGATCGCTTGTTGTATGGATCTGGGAACCTTATGGCTTTTAAAGCCTAATTTATCATTATTTTCTGATAATTAGGAAAATCCTTAAATAATTTAAGGATTTTCCTGATTGTACTTTTTTTGTATTGCAGTTAATGTTGTAAAACACTGCAAAAATAATATTTTATTACGTCAATTTATAATGTGAATCACTTTCAACAAGCTTTTATAATCGTGGCTCCTCAATTTCCTGGCTTAAAAAGCATATAAAATACAATTGCTTATCAAGTAATCATTCACGGAAAATAGCCATTTACACTCAAGAAAACCGTGAATTAAGAATTTTACTAACTCTATTTATAAATTTTCTTACTTGTTTTCTTTTGAAGATGTATTTTATCATGACTTCTTAAAAGCATATTACAAAAAAATGTACTTCACTTCCCGCAGTTTTTACTCATACTATTAAGTTAAACCTATTAATTAATAACATTTTTTAAGGAGATGGATATATATTATGTATGACTTGCAAATGTTTACTATGAGAGATATGTCAGAATGTGGTTTAGCTCTGCGTAGTTTAGGCAAAAAAGCTAACAGTATGGAGGAAGTTGGTAATCATATTGTCCAATATCTTTATAACAATTTAATTGATTTAAAATCTGGTGAAAGATCCTGTGCGCTTGTCCGTTTTTTCAAAACTCACTCTTACGGAGAACTCCCACCAAAATTACAAGAATATACACATAGTTTTGTTAGCAATGATGTACTAGAAAATAATCTCAAATGTTTAACTTTATTGTCAACTGCTGGACAACAACCAGAATGGAACTCACGGCATAAATCTGAGGGACACAAGGTAATTCCTCTCTTCAGTAAAGAGATGATTGCTCAGATACCTATGATTTTTCAACTTATCCAACAACTAGGGTTAAATCTTGATGTTGTAGTGCGACCAGACCTGAATTTATTAACTGATTTAGAACAGAGGATGTATAACGTCTTTTATGTTCCCGATGCCTTGGGTAGTTCTTATATTCCTTCACAAACATCATTTGTAATTCCTTATAATATCAAGTCTGTAGTTGGCGTTGGAGGATTATTACCTTCGGGCAACATATTTATAATTATCATGTTCTTGAAAGTTGCAATTCCTCGGATAAGCGTCGATTTATTGCGTCCATTAGCATTAAATGTCAAGATGACAATACTACCTTTTGAAAATGAAAAAACTTTTACCGAGCAAGAGCAGCATCTTGTAGGTGATAATATTTCAACGACAACAGATGATGAAACGTTTCAATATCTTAATTCACAGATTACAACACTAAATCAGTTATTAGATGTTTCTGAGCAATCTACTATAAGTCAATCAGATCGCCTTGAACAAACAAATGCTTCCCTTCAGGAGACTTTAAAAAAGCTTCAATCAACTCAAATTCAACTAGTACATAACGAAAAAATGTCTAGTTTAGGGAAACTTGTTGCTGGTATTGCTCATGAAATTAACAACCCTGTTAATTTTATTTATGGTAATCTCAGCTATGCTAAAGAATATACACATTCCATTCTGAAAATAATCCAGAAATATCAAAATTATTATCCAGATCCTCCCGAAGAAATTAAAAAATTAGTTAAAGAGAATGACTTAGATTTCCTAATTCGAGACCTCACAAGAACTTTCAATTCTATGACAGTGGGAACGGAACGAATAACTGAAATTGTTAGCTCACTGCGAAATTTCTCTCGTTTAGATGAGGCAGAAATTAAACAAGTGTATATTCATGAAGGTATCGATAGTACTTTAATGATTTTAAAGCACTTTTTACAAGCTACAGATAAAACTCCAGAAATTGAAGTTGTTAAACAATATAGTCAATTACCTTTAATAGAATGCTATCCTGCTCAAATAAATCAAGCTTTTATGAATATCATTACTAATGCTATTGATGCATTACAAGATAGTGGTAAATCATGGTTTAGAGCTAATAATCAACTAGAAAAACCCAATTTTCTATTACCAGTCATTCGTATTTCCACTGAAGTAATCGATCCAGAATGGGTAGCAATAACCATTGCTGATAATGGTTGTGGAATGAATGAGAAAGTGCGTGCAAGATTATTTGACCCTTTTTTTACTACTAAACCCGTGGGTAAAGGCACGGGTTTAGGTCTATCGATTAGTTACCAGATTATAGTCGAACAACATCGCGGAAAAATCGGCTGTATTTCTGTTCCAGAGCAAGGGACAGAATTTGTGATTAAGATTCCTGTAAAGACTAAAAATGTGTAGGGCATAAATAAATTTACTTGCTCTGAAACTCAGCCAGCCCGAATTTCTCACGTATTGTGTGGTTCGGGTGGCGAGTGTGGGAGGTGTGGGAGGTGTGGGAGGTGTGGGGGGCAATGCAGCGTTCATTGATGTGCAGTTACTCAATTCCTCCTCTTTCTCCCCACACCCCCTACACTCACGCTCATTTCTCACTTGTGAGAAATCCAGGTCAGGGGTAATTCCAATACGGTTCGGATAAGCAGGGGAGGCAAAAGGGTATATGTTCAGCAATTCTTTTCTCCCCCTGCTTCTCTTCTCCCCTTGCTCCCCCTTCCCCCTACTCCCCCGCTTCTTCGGTCAAGGTAGCCACCGGGGACGAAATCCGGCTAAGGGGAGTTGTTCTGGTCTAATTTCAACAGTCGCAGCATCAGCGATGGGTAGCAGAGGCATTAACCACAGGCTACTGGTAGCAATAACATCTCCATCATCAGTTTTCAAGGTGTTGGTGGGTAATGATGCTGGGGGGTTTGTCTGGGGTACTACTTGGTCAAATAACAAGCCTAAACCGTCAGCAGATAAACTCATTTGCACATTTCGTTGAGCGGGAGGCAGTACTAGCAGTGGTTTCTGTTGCCCGGTTTTCAGATCAATTGCCACCACATAAGGCTGTTCTATATATTGTTCCTTGGATACTAGCTGTGTCAGCAAGCAGTAGAGGGTGGGTGAGGCAATATCAAATTGGCAGCTGAGAATTGAACCTGTTGTTTTTAATAGTTGTTTCTGTACACCTTGGTTTGTCACTAAAAACAAATCTCGCGTGTAATCTGTATTAAACTTTACCATCGCTGCTTGAGAGCCATCTTTAGAGAAAGCTTGTACCAAACCAAACTGCGGCAGAAAATCTAGAGGTTTACTGGCATCACCTTGCAGTGGTAAGATTGCTGCTCCCTGTCCTTGGGCAACTGCTACGGCTTTACTATCTGGGGTGATCATAAAGTCTCCCCCTGGTTGGCTTTTCAGACGTTTGGGGGTGGGTTTTTCTGCTGAACCGTCGCTGGTTGCTGGCATAAACCATAGTCCAAAGTCGCCGGGATTATTTTTGTTTCCGCGCTGGATGACAATAGTTTGCCCGTCAGGTGATAAGTCAAATTTCAGGTTTTGATAATCTTTACTATCTAAAACTAGGTCAACTTTGCCTCCTGGTTGTGCTTCTTGTCCAGATTTACTAGAAACGCCTGTTGTGACTGTGTACAGTTGGGCTGAAAGTAAGTCTTCGTTATTGCTGGCGCGAGCCGAAAATAAAATTTTCTCTCCATCTGGAAATGACTCGAAGTCCATTGCTATCAAGTCTTTGGGGGTAAGTACCCTTTTTTGCTCTTGGGTTAAGTTGTATAGAACTAATCGTCCCTGTTCTTCTTGATTGCTTCCGATGTAAAGAATGACGCGATCGCGTGTGCGGAAGCTACCTGTAAAAGCCTGGATCAATCGATTTTTGCCCTCTTGCTGTGCAAACTTATCTTTAGCTCCCTGTAACTGCAATTTATAATTCGTGCCATAAGGTGCTGGTGTTAACAGCGTATAAACCATTCGCCGACCTGCCCAACTGAATTTACCTGCTAGGGGTGGCTCGATTTTCAAGTTATCCTCTACACTTTTTGTTTCCATTGGGCGGCTGAAGGTGAGGGTGAAGGAGTTATCTTCCGCCCCAATCTGTTGATTTTGCCAGGTAAAGTCGCGCACACGAGCAGTTACCACATCACCTTGCAATATGATTAACCCAATCAGCACACTTAGCAGTAGCATCAGTGCGATCGCTATCCGATCGAGTGGTTGGATAAATGTTTTAGATTTTGTCATTTGTCATTGGTCATTTGTCATTGTTCATTTGTCATTGGTCATTTGTCATCAACAAATGACTAATAACTATAAGGATTCTGGGGTTGAGGAATTTTTTTGAGAGAGGTAGCGGCAATGGTCAGTTGGCGTTTACCTGCCAAATTTTCTGTCATCATTTGCCCTTCTACTTCCAGCCAAGTGTCAGGGGAGTAACGCTCTTGATTGTTTGGGAGTTTGACAGGTAATCCTACTGGGTAAGCATCTGCTGCACAGCAAGTTAAGACAAATCGGGCTAAGAACAAATATTCTTTTCCTATATCTGGTGGATGAATAACAAATCCCTGAACTTTAACTTTTTGGCCTGTATATGTGTCTGGTTCTGGATAGACATTGACAGTGCGTACCCAATCTACAAGCGATCGCTCCTCTGGACGAACAGTAGCTCGAAAGGCTTGGGGTTTGACGCGTGTACTTCCCAATAAATCGGTGGTTACGCCCCTTTGGAGTGCTTTGTCACTAGCAAAAACTTGCGGTGTAATGATAAAACCTAGAATTGCTGTAATCAACAATAAAACACTCCCCCAACCAGGGGGAAATAAACTAATATGCTGTCCGTTTGGCGTAACATCACGGCGACGGCGTTGCCAAAGTTCCTGCATCTTGAAGAAACCAATAACAATCAAGCTGATACCTGTCACAACCACAAACCAAATGTAATTTGGGTGAATTAATAAGTTCAGCTTGTTAGTTAGCCAATATCTCAACATCAAAATGCCCCAAGATGTAATTGCTAGGGCATCCAGCCAAGGGAGTAACAGATTTGGGATTTTAGATTTAGGATTTTTATTAGCCATTAGTTATTGGACATGGGGCATTGTTTATTTGCAAAGAACAAAAGATTAATTCTTTAAAAAACGTGCAAGTTGAGGAAAAGAGTTAACACAAATGTTAATTGTGCTGCTAAAGCAAATAAGTAAAAGACAGTTTTGGGCTTAAAAATAGATAACATCAAACCAACGCTTTTGATATCAATCATTGGCCCAAACACTAAAAATGCCAACAAGGAACCGCTACTAAAGGTCGAGGCAAAAGATAGAGCAAAGAAAGAATCGACTGTAGAACAAATTGACACCACTACTGCTAATATCAGCATGACTACAATCGAGCTAATAGGCCCAGCACCCAAACTGAGAATTAATTCACGGGGAGCTAAGACTTGAATCGCTGCTGCGATCGCACTTCCTAAAATCATCACTCCGCCCAATTCCCGGAATTCTTGGACGCTATTATCTACCACTAGGCGCAGTTTATCTGCAAGGGGTTTATTGGTATTAGAAATTGGGGCAGTCGGCTGTACAAAATTAGCATCTATCCGCAGAGGTACACCGGCTTTTCCACCTAAAATATAAGTCCCGGATTGCAAAATATTTGGTACCGCTTCTTGCTGTTCTACTTGGTAACGTTTACCACGGCGTTTGGTTTCCGGCTGCGCGGGTGGATTAAACTTCATATACCGAGCGATCGCAGGCTGAATTATCGGATTTAAGTCCTTTTGAAAACTGAAAACAAAACCAATAATTGTGGCAATTGCTAGAGAAAATACGACTCGTAAGACCACTATTTCTGGCTGATCTCGAAATGCTGTCCAAGTTGACCAAATTACAATTGGGTTAATTGTTGGCGCTGCTAGCAAAAAACCAATGGCGACTGGTGTGGGTACTCCCTGAATCAGGAACCGCCGCGCTACCGGCACATTCCCGCACTCACACACCGGAAATAAAAAGCCGATCAAGCTGCCAACTAAAGCACCCAGCAGCGGATTTTTGGGCATCTTTTCTACTAATTTGCGCTCATCAACAAAAAATAGCAGCAAACTGGAGAATAAAACCCCAATAAGCAAAAAAGGCATCGCCTCGACTAGCAGACTTAGAAATATCGTAAAACCATTGTTCAGTTGATTCATGTGCGTCGCAGTCAAAAGCGGTTTTTAGTTTTAGGGTTCTGCCTAGTCATTCTATCGAAATGGGGATCAAAAGCAGTTCGGGAAAATTAAACATCATTTAAGTAGCAAGTTATCTTACGTTTCTAATAGCGCTTAAATGCTACAAACCTTTGCTTCAGCCAAGATAGTAATTTTTACCTGAGTGCATTTACTGACGATGACCAGTTCTAAGATTGTCTAAGTTCAGAAATTGTTCCGATTATAGAGGGCAAGTAGCTGCATAAGCGATTTGAAGTTACCTATGTTTATACTGACAGTAATTTGCTGGATAAGATATTAGCTCGGCTGTATTTTCATCAAGTATTCACAGTTATTGAACAATTGGCGACACCGAATAGCTCATTGTAGATATCGCTCTTGGTCGCTACAACGATTGATTTTGCGTAGTTATGGCAAAATCTAATCTGAGCTTTGCTTGATTTTTTACTATAAAAACTCTAAAAAAGCAAGACAAAAGTTTAGCAAACACGGTAAATGCTTGCAATACCTTCTCCTCAAAGACAAGGTATTGTGGCGATCGCTCTTTTGTATATATAAAAGTCGCCATTAGGCTAAGAACCTGGACGGTAGCCATTCAGAACCCCGACTTTTTAAATAAGTTGGGGTTCTAGTATTCGCTGTTAATTACGTTTTTGTGGAGTTCCCCAAATCTTGATTTGTCGATCAAATCCGCCACTGGCGAGAATTTTACCATTGGGACTAAAAGCGATCGCACTTACCCAGTCTGTATGTCCATTCAGTGTATTTATTAACTCACCTGTAGTTAAATTCCACACTTTAATCCCATCTTTGCCGGCACTAGCAAGGGTTTGTCCATCGGGGTTAATAGCGATCGCATTTACCCAGTTATTATGTCCTGTGAGGGTGCGGACTAATTCTCCAGTATTAATATTCCACAGCTTGACTGTGCGATCGCGGCTAGCACTCACTAATGTCTGTCCATCTGGTGTAAAGATGACAGCGCTAACAACATTAGAATGAGCTACAAATTCACTGATTAATTTACCAGTACTCAAGCTCCATACCTTGATTACACCCTTATTATCACCACTAGCCAAGGTCTGTCCATCAGGGCTAATGGCTAGAGTATAAATCAAGTTATCGAAGCGTACTAAAGTCCCTAAAGGGCGCTGCTGTAATAAATCCCATAGCCGAATCCCATCCAAAGCTCCACTGATCAGAACTTTACTATCAGGAGACACCGCTAAAGATAATACGTTGCTGGTATGTCCGACAAAAGAGCGGCTAAATTTAAAATTTTTCAGGCTCCAGAGGTTAATTGTGTTGTCATCACTACAACTAGCAAGGGTTTGCCCATCTGGTGAAATCACTAAAGACTCTATGGCTGATTTATGTGCTTTATTAATATCCCCTAACTTTTTACCATTTACTGGATTCCACAGGCGAATAATACCCTCATTTTCTGCACCTCCACTCGCAAGAATTCTGCTATCTGGACTGAATGCGAGAGATTTAACAGTTCCGTTATGCCCTCTAAGGGTGTAAAGTAGTTGGGCATTAGCAAAGCTGTTAGTAGTTGGGGAGTTTGGTGTTACTTCAACGGCAGCATGAGCTTGATGAATGTAAAACCCTTGCCAGATAGTCACTGGAAGGGCAACAGCTGCCATAAATGACAGGATAATATACGGACGCAGAAAATTATCCCCACCTCTTCCCTCACTACTCACACTTTTTCCTCACTTTTTATATACAAACAAACCACTTAGAATGAATTATGAATTAAGCTAACGCGCCTACATATTGCAATATTTTCCGTGTAGACCGTCATTAGTCATTAGTCAAAAGTGTTTACCAAGGACAAAGGACATTTGACAAAGGACAACCTCACCAGTTGATGTGCAATCTTATTTACGTAACAGCTTATCAACTCATAACCGGCTAAACCTTAGCTATCCGCTAACAGCACTCTTAAAGAGGTGGTTTTTTCTTAGAAACGCTTAACATTGGTAAAGGCGCACTAGAAGAACGAGAGGGCAAATAATGTTGCACCACAGGTTCCTCTGGTAGAGGACGGCGCTGCTGGAAACGCCACAACTTAAAGGCTAGCGCTATGCCTGTTGTTCCCAAACCAAAAGCGAACAACGACCAGCTATCATTCAATCCGCCAATCAGGGCATCTATAGCGCCCATCGTCACCAATACACTGATTAGTGGCTCTTTTCGGTAGGTTGACTTCAAAAAACGAGGTAATACAGCATTCATCACAGCTTGGTTGGTTCCAGTTCAGCTTTTGTGTATATTTACCAAGAATACCTCACCCATAATTTGCCTTTCTCATCGAAGGCAGACACTAATTATGATTTTCTTTAGTTGGGGAGGAACTATAGTCATTAATTGCCTTGCACATACTAGTTGCAAGTCTATGATATTTCCATCACTAATAGGTATTTTGATTCCTCTCTTGCTTACATTCTAGTGCAAAGAACTTCGCTATCAATCGCCAAAGTCAAAACCAACTGGTTGTTCCAGCTGGTTGAAACTCTTTTAACTACTAGCTTAGAACTTGCACCTTGTGCTGGTTAGTGGCACTACTTCAGACCCAGCCATGATAGCACCCCTTGATTGGTGACATATTCAATCACCAGCATCAAAGCGAAGCCAATCATTGCAGCTCGACCATTCAAGCGTTCAGCATATTCGTTAAAGCCAAACTTTGGCTCTTCTAGTTTAGGTGCAATTGTTGGTTGTGTTTGTGTCATTTTTAAGAAACCTTTTTTTTGGCAAACGGGAGTTGATATGAGAATTCACAGCAATTGTCAGGTATAAGCGGTAAAGGTTAAAGGAATTGAATAGTATTTTCCCCTTCAGCTTTACCCTAAACTTGGTAACTTATGAGCTAATTGCAGTGCTTGAATGTCAAGATGACTTGATTGATTCAGCAAAAGCTTCCTAGTAGGGAGCTATACAATCGCTCTTTTAATAAATTGTTACTATTCTTTATATATTGTATAAACACTGGGGTAATAGTCAAGGGCTTGAGTTTGGGGCTACTCAGATTAAATTAAGAAACTTAGAACACAGATTAACTATCTTTAATACAGCTATCTGTAATAAGTCGGTAGCAAGCTTGAGATTCGCAGGCTAAAGTTAAACAAAAAAATTATCAGAGGCTATATATGGAAATCGGCGTTCCAAAGGAAAATAAGGATCAAGAATTTCGTGTAGGGTTAAGTCCTTCTAGTGTGCGGGTGCTGCGAGAAAATGGTCATAGCATCTTTGTAGAGACACAAGCAGGTAATGGTGCTGGATTTTCAGATGACGACTACAGAAGTGCTGGAGCCGAGATTGTCCCTACATCAGAAACGGCTTGGAATCGGGAATTGGTTGTGAAAGTCAAAGAGCCGTTGACATCTGAGTATAAATTTTTGCAGAAAGGGCAGATATTATTTACTTATTTACACTTAGCTGCCGATCGCAAATTGACAGAGCATTTAATTGATTGTGGTACAACTGCGATCGCCTACGAAACTGTAGAACAACCTGGTGCTAACAAACTCCCCTTGCTTACCCCCATGAGCGTGATTGCAGGTAGGTTAGCAGTACAATTTGGGGCCAGATTCCTAGAACGTCAGCAAGGTGGTAGAGGATTGCTGTTGGGCGGTGTCCCTGGAGTCAAGCCAGGTAATGTAGTAATTTTAGGTGGCGGTGTTGTCGGCACAGAAGCGGCTAAAATTGCTGTGGGTATGGGTGCGATCGTGCAGATTTTAGATGTGAGTGTTGAACGGTTATCTTACCTAGAAACCTTGTTTGGCTCTAGGGTAGAATTGCTTTACAGCAACTCTGCTCATATTGAAGCTGCCGTCAAAGAAGCCGATTTGCTTATCGGTGCAGTTTTAGTGTTAGGACGTAGGGCCCCAACATTAGTATCGCGTGAATTAGTTAAACAAATGCGTCCTGGTTCGGTAATAGTTGATGTAGCCGTTGACCAAGGTGGTTGTATAGAAACTTTACGCGCCACATCTCACACAAATCCGGTATACCTTGAAGAAGGTGTGGTGCATTATGGCGTTCCCAATATGCCAGGGGCAGTACCTTGGACAGCAACCCAGGCACTCAATAATAGTACATTACCTTATATCGTCCAGTTGGCGAACTTGGGAATTATGGCGCTAGAAGTTAACCCAGCCTTAGCTAAGGGTGTGAATGTGCAGAATCATCGCTTAGTGCATCCGGCTGTACAAGAGGTATTCCCTGATTTGGTAAATTAAGGTCTGTAAGGATTAGGCGATCGCTAATCAGACTAATTTTCTTGCCTTATGCGCGGATGGGTAGGTGTACAAAATGAGAAGGAGCAAAAAATGGCTACTGCTCCATCTATACAATGCTTTCAGGGCACTAGTATTTTTAAACCATCCGCGCACCTTATGGGGACTGGCTTTCAGCGATTTGCATCTTGTGCTATGACTATTCCCTATGTTATGATTCACACATTCGCGCAACTGCACCTTGAAAACCAAATACAGCAGCGCTTTCAGAAGCCAGCAATTGCAATTCATCAAAATCCCTATTAGGGATTGAAACACGAGTAGATTGAATCTGTTTGCCATTCCACAACATTGCAATTCATCAAAATCCCTATTAGGGATTGAAACGTAAGTACTTTTCTTTGATTACGGCGAGGGCACAATATTGCAATTCATCAAAATCCCTATTAGGGATTGAAACATTTACATTTGTTGGATCTGCCTTGAGGAAAATTGCAATTCATCAAAATCCCTATTAGGGATTGAAACATTTACTTTCATTTACGCTGATAAACAGCAAGTATATTGCAATTCATCAAAATCCCTATTAGGGATTGAAACCCGCCATCACCCCAGACTTACACAGAGGAAGAGCTACATTGCAATTCATCAAAATCCCTATTAGGGATTGAAACGGGAAATTTAATTCTTTTAATCCTAAAGTGCTAACATTGCAATTCATCAAAATCCCTATTAGGGATTGAAACGATATGGTGACAAATAACCCTGTAGCCGCCGCCGCTAATTGCAATTCATCAAAATCCCTATTAGGGATTGAAACGTGTAAAAACAAAACATAAAAATCCCAAGCCTTGATATTGCAATTCATCAAAATCCCTATTAGGGATTGAAACGAATACTTCAAATACTCGCACCAAAAACCGTATCAATTGCAATTCATCAAAATCCCTATTAGGGATTGAAACTTCTCTCGTGTTGATGTAGACCAAACTGGGGTAACTGGCATTGCAATTCATCAAAATCCCTATTAGGGATTGAAACTAGCAATACCACTCGGTGAAGTTCCAGAGGTAGCATTGCAATTCATCAAAATCCCTATTAGGGATTGAAACAATCGCCTCACTTTATCAATCGGCTATTGCAGATGTTAATGCTGCATTAAGGCAGTAATAAAATCAACTTTTTAAAGCATCACCAAACTACCTTCTGCTTCTTCTTCTAGTTCATAACCATTAGCTAATTTTTCAATTGCTTGGTCAAGCATACCCAAACCTTGATCTACCTTTTCAACTAAACTTAGCTGTCCTCGAAGTTCGGCAGCACCAACGAAACCCTTAGCATACCAAGTCATGTGCTTACGGGCTTGACGCACGCCGCGATCGCCTTTATATTCCCATAATGCTTGTAAATGATCTCTTGCACATTCCAAACGCTGAATCGGAGTAGGTGTCGGTAATATTTCCCCAGTTTTCAGGAAGTGATCGATTTCTCCAACCAAAAACGGATAACCCAAAGTTCCACGGGAACACATCACACCATCAGCACCAGTTTGTTCTAAACATTTTACCGCCGCTTCAACGGAAAAAATATCTCCATTGCCAATTACTGGGATAGAAAGCACTTCTTTTACACGAGTAATCCATTCCCAACGGGCATTGCCATTGTATCCTTGGGCGCGGGTGCGTCCGTGGACTGTAATCATTTGTGCCCCTGCATCTTCCATCCGCTTGGCAAAGTCGAGAATAGTAATTTCGTTGTCATTCCAGCCAATACGGGTTTTTACTGTCACAGGCACATCAACAGCTTTCACCACTTCCCGCACAATTGCTTCTGCTACTTCTGGTTGCCGCAACAAAGAAGAACCGCCACCATTTTTAGTGATTTTATTTACCGGACAACCCATATTAATATCAACAGTATCAGCACCTTCTGCAACCGCCTTTATTGCTGCTTCTGCCAAAAAATCGGGACGGCAATCGAATAGTTGAACACTAATTGGGCGTTCGTTGGGATCTACCTCCATGATTTTGGGTAACTGCTTAACATAATGCAATCCCGTAGCATTCACCATTTCGGTATACATCATCGAATCTGGTGCATAACGACGCACGAGACGGCGAAATACCATATCCGTTACTCCAGATAGAGGCGACTGGAGAACCCGACTTTTTACCTCAAACGATCCAATTTTGAGGGGTTGAGAAAGTCTAGCTTGGAGAATAGGGGAAAGCGAAATCATACAAAAAATTAAAAATTATGGGAATGGAAAATAACAGGAATATTTATGGGTATCTGTGAGTAGTGCTAATTGTAGGTTAGGTATCTTGACTTGGAGGCTGTTTTTGTATTTCTTGCTGAACTTCCTCTAAACTCAAACCTAACTCTTTTGCCATTTCTTCAAAACTCAATCCCAATCTCAACAACAAAGGTATCATTCTAAACTTTTCTTCACGCGCTCCTTCTTGTTTACCCTCTTGCTTGCCTTCTTGTTTGCCCTCTTGCTTGCCTTCTTGATAAACTCGTGTTTGTTTCAAATCGCTTAACCCAAACATACCTTCAATCTCCTCTGGACTCATCGTCGGAAACTTATAAACCAAAATTGTCTCTATTAATTCTAGTAACTGCCGCCGTTGTGGTTCAATGTTGATTTCTTGCTGAGTTCTCTCTATTAACTGCCTAGCAGATGTAATTGCTGTTTCCTCTTCATCGACCACTAGTTTCATAGTAGCAATTCCGACTGGCAGCGATGCAGTTTCGCCCAATTCGTTAAGATAAATGCGAGTAACACGATTGCTAGTGAAAAATTCGCTGTAATTATTGATATCTGCTATATCTAGACTGCGATTGGGATAGATAACTACTCCTCGCCAAGAATTTTTAGGTTTATTTTGACGTAAATATAAACAAATTTCTGAAATTAGGCGCGAATAAATTTCTGCGTCGGTTTGAAACTGGACTTCAACAAAATAAATCGGATTTTCTTGCCCTTGTGTTGGGAGAAAAACACCATCTATACGGAATGTCGTTTGCTTGATTTCAATTGAGGAGAATTTATAACCCTCTGCGGTTTGGGGTAGATTACCAATTAATTCAAAAAATATCTCAGGGAGTTCTTGAAAAAGGCGGTAAAAAATACTGTCAGTTTTCACGCTTGATGTATTGCGGTGATTTAAACTGTTAGATTTTACCGTGAAATACTGCTGGTAAAAATTAGTAAGCCGACTACGAAAAGCAATCGGCTTAATAAATTCATAGTAATTTAGTTGCAATTTAGCCGTGAGTTGCACCTTGAGGGGGACTTGAAACAACTTTTTTGGCTAAACCCAAAGTCTGCAAAACTCGGATGCTCCACCAAGTAACATCAATCTCCCACCAAGACAACCCAGATTTCGCCATGTGGGGATAAGTATGATGGTTGTTGTGCCATCCTTCTCCATAAGTGACGATGGATACCCACCAAAGATTACGAGCGCCATCGTTAGCATCAAAGGTGCGATAACCCCACAGGTGTGATGCTGAGTTCACAAACCAGGTTGAGTGCCAAAGCAAGACACATCTGAGAAACACTCCGTAGAACACAAAAGGCCATCCTCCTAAGCCATATAGGAGTAGTGCGAAGGGTATTTGCAACAGCAAAAAGTAGCGATCTAGCCAACAATAAAAGGGTTGTCTTGCTAAATCAGGGGCATATTTTTTATAGGTGTCATAGTCAAAAAATTCTGGGCGTGGGTAAAAAATCCACAATATATGACTCCACCAAAACCCTCTTTGAGCAGAGTAGGGATCTAAATTAATATCTTCGGTGTGAGCGTGATGCTGGCGGTGTCCACCTACCCAAAAAATTGGCCCACCTTGCAAAGCCAAGGCTCCGATTAGGGCGATCGCATACTCTAACCACTTGGGAACTTGGAAACTCTTATGGCTCAGTAGTCTATGATATCCCAGGCAAATACCAATGCTCCCAAATAACCAGTGCAGAAACACTAGCAAACCTAATGCTGGCCAGGAGAAAAACCAAGGAGACATAAGTGCTAAGGCATGAAATGTAGCAAAAAATACCACATTTGTCCAACTGAGTCGAGGTGAGTTGCCTCTCTCAGGGGCGATCGCCCCAAAATTTGCGGTCATAAAAATTCCTGTTGATGGATGATGAAGCAATTTGCCTTTTCTCGGATGCCACCCCACAAGGGATTTACCCGCACTGTATACTAATTCGTTACAGTTGAGTAAAGCAAGTATCACTTACATTTGTTATGCTAGCAGAACTCTGATACCCCTGCAAGTGCCACTTGCATTTTTCTATGTCGTCTCACCTCGTTTCCACTCGTCAACGCTTGATTCAAGCTGCACTTGAGTTGTTTTCTGCTCAGGGAGTTAGCGCTACCACAACCCGCCAAATTGCAGAAAAAGCCGAAGTCAACGAAGTGACTCTATTTCGGAATTTTGGCAATAAGCATGGACTGCTTTTAGCGGTGCTGGAAGAGTCCGCAGCCTTTAAGGATTTAGGTGAATCGCTGGTGCGGCGGGCAACGCCTCCCGGCAATGTGTACCAAGCTCTCAAAGATTATGCAAGTGATAGCTTGCACGCATTAGAACGAGTGCCAGAGTTTGTCCGGTCTGTGGTAGGTGAA
The DNA here is from genome assembly GCF_009873495.1 of Nostoc sp. ATCC 53789. Classification (GTDB taxonomy): domain Bacteria; phylum Cyanobacteriota; class Cyanobacteriia; order Cyanobacteriales; family Nostocaceae; genus Nostoc; species Nostoc muscorum_A. Next base: position 4,935,105 of record NZ_CP046703.1, read on the forward strand.
GCCGACCAATTCCCGGCAGAAAATCGCCGCGCACTAGGCAGGGGAGTTACAGAGGCAAACCGTTATGTAGCTCAGTATTTAGCTACTGTAATCCAGCAAGGGCACCTAAATACTTATTTACCAGCAGAAAAATTAGCTAGTTTGCTAAATGGGATGATCTTGGGATATGCCGTAATTGAGTTCACCAGCGAATTTCACGAACTTTGGGAGGATCGGAATGATTTTCTCGAAAATTTGGTGGAGTTGTTTTTACATGGAGCCATGTCGTCCTCAGCAGAATCAGCAATAAATTGCTTACAAGGAGGGTTCACCACCACAGAAGTAGCTGATTTGCCTGCTAGTTTAGTTCACGAAATTTTACAACAAGCCAGGAAATCGGGAGTACGAGATTATGCCTTGGCTTATGTGTTATTTGGGGCTGGGTTATCTGCCACAGAAATAATTAGCTTGGAGCGATCGCACCAAATCTACGATCCTCAAGGGCACTTCCTGCAAATTACAATCCCCGGATGTATCCGTCAAGTACCAGTAAATCAGTGGATTTTGGGCAAACGCTACGGTTCTTTTACCAATAATCCCTTAATCAAATGGCTGAAAAGTCGTAAAGATGCTCAAACAGCCATGTTTTTGAATGAAACAGGTAAACCCATGACAGAATCAGAGCTTGAGACACGTTGGCAAGTATGGAGTGAGGGATTACTAACTCCCCAAGGACAAACGCCAGCGATCGCTCAGGCTCAACAAACTTGGCGCGTAGAAATGTTGATGCGGGGAATCACCTTGGAAAACCTGATTATCTTAACAGGCTGCGATCGCATTCAATTACAACCCTATGTCCGCCGAGCCAAAGAAAAAGCTGCCCTAGAGCAAGCTACCCGTTTGGATCACAAGCCAGGATAGGGTACGACTAAGCAATTAAAAATTAAAAATTAAAAATGAATAAATGGACGGGCTGTAAGCATTTTGGTGTCGACCAATTGTTTAATTTAAGGGTTCCATAATGGCTCTTAAACCATTGCTAGAGAGTGTTTTGAGCATTTCTTTAGCGTTATATTCACTGCTAAATACTCCTGCTTGCATAACTCTTTGACCTTCCCAAACTGTGGGAAACGCACCAGGAGCAAGCGATCGCACTAAATCTTGATCCCTATCAGTCAAGAGTGGAACTACTACGCGATAACGGATACCGAACTGTGTCGCAGATTTACTAGCATAAGGAATACTTGCAGAACTTGTTTGCATATTGCCAGTATTACTAATGGGGATATTGTTATCAGGAAGTGGTAAAAGTGCTGACGCATTTGGGGCAGTCGCTTCTCGTATTGGTAATGGCTGCTGTGTTTGATTCCTTGTGCTAGTAACTGAATTAGATGGGTACTCAGGGGCAGTAAATTCAATTGTATTAGGATCAATCCGCACATAATTCAACTGTGGTGTATTAGGCGGCTGCGCTGGACTGGAAGTTGCAATTTGAGTGTTAGTTGGTATTTGTCTCGCCGACAAGCTGCTAGGTGTTGGAAATCCAGCAACTTTAGATGTGGGTTGCTGTTGATTGGATATAGGCGTGGAAAGTGGAACCTTAGCTGGCACTAATGGTAGCAATTGAGTGTTTAATTTTGCAGAAACAGGATTATTTGCTGAAATGCTGTTGCTGTTTTGGCTATTAGTAGTTTCAGAGATTCCGGGAGCCGAGAAGGTGATTTCCCCAGTTGGTGGTATTTCTTGTAATACATTGTTGGGAGTCGATTGAGAATTTTGTGCTGCTAGTGCTATTGTGCCGTTAATATCTACCTTGCCACTGATGCGATCGCTCACAAGATTATTACCACCAGCAGAAATCATCTGTTTAGCAGCGCTGGCGTTAATGTCATAGCGAGCATTATTTTGAAATTGATTACCCCCAGGTTCCGATGCACTACCCAAATCTGGCATTGCTTGAGCGATCGCAACTAGACCATCTTCTTTATTATCTTGAATAATATTATTTCGTAAAATCGGGTGGGCCTTTGCTTGCACGACAATTCCCGATCTATTGTTCTGAATTTGATTGCCTATAACTATCGGAGCGGCATTTTGGGCAATATTAATGCCAAAACCCGTTTGGTGAAAGACATTTTCTTTCACTTGGGGGCTGGAATTCCCGGCAATTGTCATGCCATTGGCTCCATTGCGATCGAAGTAATTCTTGCTAATGGTAGGTGCAGCATTACCACTGACAGAAATCCCATCTTGGGTACTGCCGGTAAAGGTATTTTCCGCGATTACCGGATCGCTAGATTCAATCCATAAACCGTAACCCCGGCGATTGGAGTTCGTCACCGTCACCCCAGTGAGCAAAGCTTGGTTTGCTCCCACAATTGTGACGTTTTGACCACCAAAGCTCCGACTCAAGTAATCACCGCCTCCCTGAATGATAATATCCTTACCTTGATTGCTAGGGTTGCCTTGAATTGAAACACCCGGTTTCAACATTAAGGGAAATTCCTCTCCTGTTTCGGCGCTATAAGTGCCCGTAGAGAGCATAATTACAGTATTGGGGTTAGCTAATCGCAACGCATGGGTAATCGTTTTCACGGGAGCGGATTCGCTGCCATTACCTGCGCTGTCATTGCCACCATTTGAGTTAACAAACAGCACATTAGCCTGAGAATTTTTTGTCTCACCTAAAGGTGCTGAATTTGGTGTTGATGGTATCTGAGCGATGCCTTCGGCGGGCTTTGCCAACGCATTATCCAGGAACGTCATACTTGTCGCTCCCATACTTACGGTAAAAGATAATACTGATAAGCTAAAAAATAAAAGTCTTGCTGATTCCAGAAACTTAAGCTTTGCAAGCATAATATTTACTCTACGGTACTTAGGAAACACACGGTAGTGAATCATATTTAACACAACTCCTTAGAAGTAACAATAAATTCTTATACTCTTAGAGAGTATTATGTCGATAATATTACTCACATATTGACCGATTGGCGATTTTTAATACAGGGTAATAAATGATATTGTGCCTGTTCGAGAATACCTTGCTCTAAAAGACACGTTACGCGATCGCCAAAATACCCTCACCCTAAAAGAGCTTGTAATTCAGGATTTACACAAAAAATTCTTCATCGAGAGACAAACACTCTCTAAATAGTATCTATGCAGTCTCAATTTAATTTGCCCATTGGAGATTTTCTGATGTATCCCTTTCGGCTAGTCTTTTGTAAGCTCGTTGTTCACCCTAAAATACTTGACTAACCTTAGTGCAAAACTGTAGCCTCAAACTACCCTTATCACTGCATATAAGAACATGGGATAATTTATCGTAACCATGATTACTACGCTTTTTCGCGTAGATTCGGCAAAAATTGAGTAAAAAAAGCAAATTAATTGACTTATGGTTACTAAGAGATATGATAATTCACATTTTGATGAAAGCACTAACGGGGTTGTTGTAATGGTCGAGCCATACAGCCAAAAAGAGCAAGTACAGCAAGTTGTCTATCGCATTTTAGATGCCAATTTAGACCGCGCTCGTGAAGGCTTGCGAATTATTGAAGAATGGTGTCGCTTTGGCTTGAATAATGCCCAGTTAGCTCTTGAATGCAAGCGTCTGCGACAAGAATTAGCCAAGTGGCATACCCCAGAATTACGAGCGGCGCGAGACACACCAGGCGATCCTGGGACTGAGTTAACTCATCCTCAAGAAGAAGAACGAGCTAGTATAAAATCAGTATTGCAAGCTAACTTTTGCCGTGTCGAAGAAGCATTGCGGGTGTTGGAAGAATACAGCAAGCTTTATCAGCCAAATATAGCTAAAGCTTGTAAGCAGATGCGCTATCAGGTTTATACCCTAGAAAGTAATTTAATGGGTCATCAGCGCCATCAATTGTTGTGGCGATCGCATTTGTATCTTGTTACTTCCCCGAATGAAAATTTATTGAATAACGTCGAAGCTGCACTTAAAGGGGGATTAACGCTTCTACAATACCGTGACAAAACCACCGATGATTCTTTGCGTTTGGAACAAGCCAGAAAACTCCGACAGTTATGCCATATCTACGGTGCTTTATTCATTGTTAACGATCGCGTGGATCTCGCTTTAGCTGTCGATGCAGATGGGGTACATCTGGGACAACAAGATATGCCTATTGCTATTGCTCGGGAATTACTCGGTTCACAGCGTTTAATAGGTCTTTCCACCACCAATAAAGAAGAAATGCAAGGAGCAATTGCTGAAGGTGTAGATTACATTGGCGTGGGGCCAGTTTATGAAACTCCCACAAAAGTAGGTAAGGCAGCAACAGGTTTAGAATATGTCAGCTATGCCGCGAAAAATTGCTCAATTCCCTGGTTTGCCATTGGCGGAATCGATGCCAATAATATCAATGATGTGATCGATGCTGGAGCCAAACGTGTAGCAGTAGTGCGATCGCTCATGCAAGCTGAACAGCCTACCCTAGTAACACAATATTTGCTCTCCCAACTCAATCGCATTAAGCCAGAACTCTAAAAGAGTCATTTGTCATTAGTCATTTGTCATTAGCCCAAAGTGAGTAACCAATTACCCATTCCTGATACTTCGACTGCGCTCAGTACAAGTTCCCAATTCCCAATTCCCCATTCCCCATTCCCACATTTATGTCTAATGAGATTACGGTTCAGGTAAATGGGGAAACCCATAGCTGTTCGTTTCAAATTTCTTTACCCGACTTGATCCAACAGTTGGGTTTTAACCCGCGCTTGGTGGCTGTAGAATATAACGGCGAAATTTTACATCGCCAGTTTTGGCCACAAACCAAATTGCAGCCAGGCGATCGTTTAGAAGTAGTAACTATTGTTGGTGGTGGTTAGTTGATGTGAGCCAGCAAGCCCAAATCCTTAAGGCTGCGTCGTGTAATCTCGATGCGGACGGGTGCATCCTCTGGTTTATACATATCAAGGGTTGTTGCGAAAAAGTAGACGTTTTTGTTTTGTTCTAAATAACCCACAAACCAACCAACTTGTGGTTTGGTACTCGTTAACCATCCCGTCTTTCCCCGCAGTGTGTAGTCTGGAGTTTGTTCGCGTACCATAATATCTTTGACAAGATTTATTGTCCTTTGGGAGAAAGGTAAATCGCCTTGATACAACCGTTGCAAAAACTTAATTTGCTCTTGGGGTGTAATTTGCAATAGCTGCTGTTCTAGCCAAAAACGATCAATGTCTGCGGCGGTGCCAATCTGACGATTTCCGTAACCTACTTTGTTAATAAATTGCTGCATCCGTTCATATCCAGCCTTCCGCGCTAGTACTTGATAGAACCAAACAGTTGAATCTTTAAAGGCTTGACGCAAATTCGTATCATGATTCCAAGCATCGATATCTCGATGAATTCCATCCCAAGTGAGAACCGCCACATCATCAGGAACTACACCTGTTTCTAAAGCTACCAGCGCGTTAAAAATTTTGAATGTCGAAGCTGGAGCGATGGCAGTTGCATTACGTTTAGGATTGTGTTCATAGGTGCGGTTATTTTTTGAGTCGTAAATCAAGATTGAGCCTTCACGCCCAAATTCTTGAAAGTGTCGCCCAAAATTTGGCGCTTTAATAGCAGGACGTTCAGATGAGGTTGAAGCTGGTTGAGCCAGAATAGGCATTGTTCGGAAGCTAATTACACTCAATACCGCAACACATCCAAGAATTGTAAATATAACAGCTTGCCTTCGGTAATGCCGAAGAGATTGCCACATACCAAACAAGATATTTTTCATTGCATATTTAATAAAATCACAAAGGAGATTTTACAATGCAATCTTGCTCATTTGCGAAGAGATGAACATCTGTACATCCCTACTCCATCTGCATTTATCTCACAAAATCGCGTTTTTTCCCTCTGATTTGTAAAGCGATCGATGAAGAGTTCTACGCTTGGCTAATTCTTTACCTTTGCGGCCAAGTTGCTCACGTAGCTGTTGATCTTTGCACAACCGATTGAAAGCTTGAAAAACTTCATAACCAGAATTGGGATTAACCAGTATCCCATTTTCTTCATGCTGAACTGTGTCTAGAACACCACCTAAGCGAGGGGCAATGATCGGCTTACCGAAGTAACTTGCTTCTAAATAAACCATACCAAAACCTTCCATATTATTAGGTTTAGTATCTAATAAAGTCAGCATGGCAAATATGTCGCAAGCTGCATAATAACCTGCTAGTTCACGCTCTGGTAAATATCCCGCAAAGTGGACGCGCTTATCTACCCGCAAACGATGCACCAGAGATTTCAGTTCCGATTCACTTGGCCCTTCACCGCAGATTATATAGTGGACATCGACCCCAAAAGTTAGCAATAGTGGGATGTTATCAATCACTCGGTCGAAAGCTTTATGTTTTACTAGCCTTCCTATGGAGAGAATAGCTATTGCTGAATCGGGAATGTTGTATGCCTGACGCACGCGAACACGCAAATCATCAAGGCTACTAGGACTCCCGACATTGTTACCAAATTTTTCTGGTCTGATTATTGGGTTAATAACGTAAGTAGGAGTATCTAATCGTAAAGCAGTTCTGAGGTAGTCTTGTGTATAAGAACTGTTACAAACAATACCTTCGGCTCTATGAAGTGTTAATTTAAATAGCGATCGCAGTACGGGATTGTGTAATGTACAAAGAAAATCATTACCGTGCAGATAGATAAAAAAGCGAATAGGTAATAAATAGCTCAATAGCAACAGTGAAGGAAAATCATAGCCGTGGCCCCACTCTATATAACGGTAGTGATAGCGAAAATAGAGTTTGATTGCTAGCACAAATGAGCAGACAATATTGACAAAAGGCTTTAGGATATTTCCCACAAAGCCACTACGCCAGTATCTAGGATAAAACCAGCGATACACTGGAAATTGTTGACCTTCATCAAATACTTTATCTCCTGAGCAACTAGCTGCCAGCACAATAACTCGTTCTGGATCTTGGAGACAACGATTGTACATATATTCTCCAATTACAGCTTCTTTCGGCAAGAATATCCTGGATATGACTAGGATATCTGGGTATGCAGCTTTGTCTCTGATTTCGGCTGTTAGTTGAGAAATATGTTCCATAATCAAGTTGATAAATTTACTTCAAATAATTTTGAATTTATTTACAATTAGGATTACTTTCCAAACCATAATTATTATTTTATTTCTTTTAAAACGAATCTGGTAGATAAAATTGAAGGCTATTTTAGAAGATTAGCCAGCAAGATTGTTTTTTTATTGTGTTGATTTTATTTTGGCGGCAAAACTCTCAACATTTGAGAATTTTTGTGCATGATGGACAATAAAATAAAATCTAGCACTTGTAGTCCAATGTAGTCAAATTTCTCACTGAAGAACTGTTGCAAAAATTACGAAACTTACCTATGTTCACTAGACTATCTTGAATAGTCTAGACTGGTGTGCCAAAATGCCAAAAGTTTAGATAAGTATTTAATAACTATCTGTGTCTGCTTAGTGCTGCTGATAAGCATCACATCTACTTGTAACACTACTATACATACGTAAGTATCAGGTCTATATCTGTCCTTTATGTTACTTGAAACAGAGAGATATCCTTTTGGATTCTGACAGAACAAGTAGGGTGAAGTATTAAAAAATTAGTCAAAATAATCATGAGAAATGAGAAACATCTGTATAATCCAAGACTGTAGCCTGGAAGTGCCCAGTCTAAGACGTAGCCAAAATTGCCCGTAGGCGTAGCCCGTCGTAGACATCGCAAATTTCTGTGATGATGAACATATCTTAAGGTACGGTTCCCCAGTCGAGAAATCCCCCCTGCGATCGCTGCCTATGCCAGATAAGACGCGGTAGATTGAATATGTAGCCTTTAAAAATGAATGCTACAAAGCTTGCTTGTTACGGACTGGCGTTAGTGACATAACCGCAAAACTCCTACCAGCATGGAGATAAATCATAAAAATTCTGTTTTCCAAGCGATTGTATTATGCGTAAAAAACTACAACAAATCAGCAAACCACTGTTAAAAACCTTCTTAGCACTAGGACTGGTGTTAACTTTGGTTCTTAGCCACGCCGATGGAGCATTAGCGGCCCGCAGTGGGGGTCGAATCGGTGGTGGCTCTTTTAGAGCGCCTTCCAGCCGCACCTATACACCGCGCACTTATGCACCTCCTGGCGGGGGCGGATACTATCCTGGTGGTGGGTTTGGTGGTGGTTTTGGCTTTCCCTTCCTACTTCCTTTCTGGGGTATTGGGGGAGGATTTGGTGGTCTATTTAGCATCTTAATTTTCTTTGCGATCGCTAATTTCTTATTGCAAACTTTCCGCCGTGTCTCTGGCGGTGAAACACCAGAAGCAGATTACAGCAGTAACTCTCCTGTTTCTGTAACTCGTTTGCAAGTAGGTTTGTTAGCTCAAGCCCGTGAATTGCAAAATGAACTCAACCACATTGCTGAAACTGCTGATACTAACACCCCAGAGGGAAGAGCAGAAATTCTGCAAGAAGCAAGCCTAGCTTTACTCCGCCATCCCGAATACTTTGTATATGCAGGTGGTGGCACTCAACAAGCCAGTTTAAATTCAGCTGAAAGTCAGTTTAATCGGCTGTCACTGGCAGAACGGAGCAAGTTTAGCGAAGAAACTCTTTCTAACGTCAACAATCAGCTAAAAGCAGCCCTTGCCAAAGAAGCTTTACCCCCGGCTGGTGAACTAGACAACCCCACCCGCCTATTTACTGAAGGCCCTGGAGAATACATTATCGTCACCTTGCTGGCGGCAACACTAGGCAAGTTTGATATCCCCACAGCGATTAACAGTGCTGATGATTTGCGTCAAGCTTTGCGCCAAATTGGTAGTATCCCTAGCGAAAAACTTCTGGCAATTGAAGTACTTTGGACTCCACAAGCTGAAAATGATACGCTGACATCTGATGATGTACTGGCAAACTATCCTGATTTGAGACTTGTTTAACGTCTAAAAATTTCGCGCTTTACTGCCAATAAAGAACTTGGCATCTTGGCGAAACAAATAAGTTACTCTTTGAGTGCAATAACTAAAAAACCGTTTGTCAATAACAAGCGGTTTTTTGTATAACCTAGATATACCAAGAATTACGCACTGAGAACTAAAATATCGATCCACCCTAACTCCTCTAAAAAAAGGCGAAACTCTCAAAGCGCTGTTTAAAAAGGGGGTTGGGGGATCTATTATGCGTAAGCCCTATATACTTAACTATCTTTTAGAAAAATTATTCTTAGCCAAGACTTTGCTAATATTATCAAAATGTTATACACGTAAAGCGGTATCTTATGCCTAATGTTGAAGCCGACGAAAACCGAGAGCATCGCATTAAAACAGAGATCATTGTAGATGCTGAAGACAAAGAAGACCGAGCTATGGGTTGGTACTACTACCTCGAAGAGGCTCTAAATTTTCCCTTTATGGCTAAATGGACTAAGAAGGGACGCAAATCAGGCTCTACCGAGGAGAAAGAAGTGGAGGTGCTGGGAATGGCCCCAGATGATGAGTGTTTAAAAGATATGCTTGTCGAAGTGGCTTACATTAATGGTAAGGATGATGATGTATATTCTGCAAAGTTATCTGAAATAGCAGCCATTGATGCTGACAGCGAAACTCAAGAAGCGATCGCAGACTGGCTCTATTGGATTGCCAGAGGATACAAGTTTTAAACTCTAGGATAAATATCGAATGACGCGGCAGGGATTACCAGCAGCGACAACATTCTCAGGTATATCTTTGACAACTACACTGCCAGCACCAATGGTTGTGTTATCGCCAATAGTGACACCTGGACAAATAATTGCACTGCCACCAATCCAGACATTGTTACCAATGTTAATTGGGGCAGCTAATTCTCTACCAGAAAGGCGAATTTCTGGCTCTACAGGATGATAAGCAGTATAAATTTGTACATAAGGAGCGCATAATACATTATCACCAATGTGAACTGTATTACAGTCTAAAATTACACAACCATAGTTCATAAACAATTTGTTGCCAGCAAAAATATTACTACCATAGTCACAGTGAAAGGGCGGCACAATTGATACTTTGTCACCTATCTTTCCAAATAACTCTTGCAAAATTTGCTGCCGTTGATCTTGCTGTTCTTCAGTTGTAGAATTGTACCTTCGCAACAGACGACTAGCTCGTTTATTTTCGGCAGCCAATTCTGGATCTTCCGCCAGATATAACTCGCCTGCGAGCATTTTCTGTTTTTCGGTTTTTTCCATAACAGGCTTATGGGACTTCTCGTTTGTATACGATAACCTTAGCAGCAACTAAATTAGCACATATTCTATCCTTAACTAAATATGGCATAAGTCGCTTTTCCCTGCCGTTTAGCTCGGTACATAGCAATATCAGCATCCCGTAGCAGAGTTGCAGGTTCCTCATAACTACTAAAATTCCAAGCAATACCAATACTAGCTGTAGTAGATAATTCACATCCATTCAGCTTAAGTGGCGATCGCAACGATTCTTGAATCCGTTTGGCAACATTGGTAGCATCGGTAATGTCTTTAATATCCTCTAAAAGAACTGTAAACTCATCACCACCAAATCGGGCTACAGTATCACCACCACGTAAGCAGGACTCTAAACGTCTAGCGATCGCTACTAAAAACTCATCCCCTATTCCATGCCCAAAGCGATCATTAATATCTTTGAAACCATCTAAATCCAAAAATAAAACTGCAAAATAATAATCGCTTCTGCGTTTGCTGCGCTCAATTGTTTGTCTGAGCCTGTCTAGAAATAAAACACGATTTGGTAATGCTGTTAGCCCATCATAAAACGCATTACGGATCAATTGTGCCTCTGTCTGCTTGCGTTTGGTGATATCTTGAAACACTAAAACTGCACCAGTGATATTACCATTGCGATCGCGGATGGGTGCAACTTTATCCCCAATCGCTATCTCTTTGCCATCTTTGGTAATCAGTATACAGTTTTCTGGAAAATCCAAAATTTCACCTGTTTTGATTACATCTGCGGCTAAATTTTCAATTTTTTCTCCTACATCTTTGTCAACTAAGTTAACTACTTCTACTAAATCTTTACCAAACGCTTCACTTTCCTTCCAACCCGTGATTATTTCTGCTGTGGGATTCATCATTTGAATACAACCATTAGCATAAGTCACAATCACTGCACTGCTCATACTATTAATAATTGCTGCCAGCCTTTGTTTTTCTTCGTATAATATTTTTTTGCTTTGATGTTTGTATAGAGCCATTTCAATCGCAAAATGTAAATCACTTTCAATAAATGGTTTGACTATGTAACTAAAAGGCTCACTTAGCTGGTTTTCATATAATGTTTTATATTCCGAATACTCTGTTAAATATACTACAGGCACATGGAAGTGATTCTGGATGATGTCTGCTACATTCACACCGTCAATTTCACCAGCTAGGCAGATATTAATTAATACTAAATGTGGATGAGTTTCTGCTACCTTTTTTATTGCTTCTTCACCAGACTTAGTAGTTTCTGATACAGAATAACCTAATTTTTGTAAACTTTTTCTAATATTTGAGGCTATGATTTTTTCATCCTCAACAACTAGGATTTTGCGGGCGAACATGGTAAAACAACCTGTTTGCTAGGGTTCAGATTTTTGTTGTCAGTGTCAACTCAATAGAAAAGTTATTATTTTATCATAAACAATCTTTTACGACTCTGTAGTATTGCTTGATATAAATACTTAACTAATGAGCAAATAGCATCGTATTATTAACCTCCAATAATTTCTGTGTTTATCAAAGCTCATTGTGATTAATGTATGCAGCTAATATCATGTCAGTAGCATAAGAATGTAAATTACCATATAATTAGCAGTAATCAAAAATTTATTTTCAACAATATACAAGCAATCATAGTCTTAAATAAAACAAACATTAAGTATAGTATTTATGTCAAAATTAATCAAGAATAAAAGTTCATAAAATCACAGTCTATCACTTTCAAATAATTTGAAAAAATTAATATAGTATCTTGTATGTAATATGATAATATCCATTGATTATAATACTACTAAAAATTAATCGTTATCTGAAATTAAAGAGTTTAATAAAACTTTGTCTACAAATAGTGTTTGTCTCAGTCGGGATGCAAATTATCGTCTGAAACTGTCTGATTACTAATTCTCTAAGGTTGTTCCAAAACAAGGAGATTTTGCGCCTAGTTTTACCAAGTAATCTTGCTTTTGTGCAGTTTCACAAAGAATTTGTATGAAATTTTGAATTGTGAATGAAAGAGTATAAATTAAAATTATTTATTGGTTTTAGTTAATACTAAATCACAAATTGTTTTAACTGAAAATATGCATGTTAAATGCTCATCAGCAAATAACATGATTTTTTAGTGTTTTTTGATAACGAGCAAGTGCTGGGGGCAATGGCAGGAAAGATTTTCTTTGTGAGATACTTCCGCGCTCCATAAAAACCCCCTGTTTTTGCTATTTTATAGATATTGACAAAAAAAACACGTTTTGTGCTTTAGAGATTGGACTTACTTTTAGTAAGTTCAATGCTAATTTTGCCACCAAAATCTGGAATAGGTGCAGCAGGTTTGCTCAGAATTACTTGGACTTGTGTTACACGATCGCACTCTTGGAGAATAGAATCTGCGATCGTTGCTACCAATTTCTCCACCAAAGCAAACTTAGACGTTTTGACCAGATGTTGTATCAAGCTAATGACGCTGCGATAATCTAAAGTGTCTTCGATCGCGTCAGTCTTGGCCGCTGTGGAGATATCCAACCATAACCTCACATCCACCTCAAACCATTGTCCTAGCACTTGTTCTTCTCGTAAATACCCAGTGTAGCCATAGCAGCGAATTCCCGTTAAATGAATGCAGTCCATAAAAGTTTGAGAGCAAATTGGGCATTTTGTAGAAAGTGGAGCAAGAAAGTATCGAGGATCGGCTTCCCTCCCTTGGACTTCTTTTCACCAAACTTTCCCAGATGGATTTTAAATTAAATTTCCCTAAACAAAATCTAAAATTTCAGATTGTTTTATAGCTATGTTTGATTTAATGCCGATCGCCTTTAGGAATGTTAATCAACTTTGGGCTTACATTTTAACAGAGACCCTAAAGCGGTTGGGATTGACTTGTGCCATCATTTGTCCTGGATCACGCTCTACACCCTTAGCGATCGCCTTTGCTCAACAAGCACCTGAGATTGAAGCGATTTCCATTCTCGATGAACGTTCCGCAGCCTTTTTCGCTTTGGGACAAGCTCAAGCCACCGGTCGCCCTGTGGTACTAGTTTGTACCTCTGGTACAGCAGGAGCAAATTTTTATTCAGCAGTCATTGAAGCTTCATATAGTCGCGTACCACTGTTGGTATTAACCACTGATAGACCGCCAGAATTGCGAGATTGTCACTCTGGTCAAACTGTAGATCAGTTGAGATTATATGGAACCTACCCAAATTGGCAAACAGAGTTAGCCTTACCCTCTGCTGATCTGGGAATGCTAGCTTACCTGCGACAAACAGTAATTCATAGCTGGGAAAGAGCGCAAACTCCTACAAAGGGGCCAGTACATTTAAATATTCCCTTTCGCGATCCCTTAGCGCCTGTTCCTGATGGAATTGACTTGAGTTATTTACAGTCCCAGTTCCACCCAGAAGACTTCTTCGCAGGAATAGCAAACCCATTCCCTATTCCCCATTCCCCATTACCCATACCCAAAGAATGGAAAGAATGCGATCGCGGCATTATCATTGCAGGTGTTGCCCAACCGTCACAACCAGAAGAGTATTGTAGAGCGATCGCGCAACTTTCCCAAACTCTCAAATGGCCAGTGCTAGCTGAGGGACTCTCCCCAGTCAGAAATTATGCCGAATTCAACCATTATTTAATTTCCACTTATGACCTGATTTTGCGAAATCAGCAACTAGCAAAGCAGTTAGCGCCCGAAATGGTGATTCAGGTGGGTGAAATGCCTACGAGTAAAGAACTGCGTAGCTGGATAGATACAACTCAACCCCGACGCTGGGTAATTGACCCCAGTGACCAAAACCTCGACCCTTTGCATGGGAGGACGACGCATTTACGGATATCTGTAGAAGATATAAAAGCAGAGGAGATAAATTTATCTTTATCCTCAGACTATTTGCAGCAATGGTGTGATGTGGAAACTAAGGTTAGGTTAGCTGTTGATGAGACGATGGGGAAAATAGATGAAATCATTGAGAGTAAAGCAGCTTGGTTAATTTCTCAGATTTTACCGCCAGGAACGCCTCTATTCATTGGCAACAGTATGCCTGTACGGGATGTAGAATATTTCTGGAAACCGAATAATTTAGGAGTGCGATCGCACTTTAACCGAGGTGCAAATGGCATCGATGGCACATTATCCACAGCTTTAGGAATTGCCCATCGCCAACAAAGTAGTGTGATGTTAACGGGAGATTTAGCTTTGTTACATGACACCAATGGTTTTTTAATCCGCAATAAGTTTGTCGGACATCTCACAATTTTGTTAATCAATAACAATGGCGGTGGGATTTTTGAAATGTTACCCATTGCCAAATTTGACCCGCCATTTGAAGAATTTTTTGGCACTCCCCAGGATATTGATTTTGTTCAGTTATGTGCTACTTATAATGTGCAGCATGAATTGATAACTTCTTGGGAGCAGTTGCAGCAAAAATTAAACCAACTACCAGCTAAAGGAATTAGGGTTTTAGAGTTGCGAACAAATCGGAAATTAGATGCTAAGTGGCGACAGGAGAATTTAAGAAACTTTGCCGCAGATATTGTAATTTAACTATTCTGTTATAGCCATAATTATTTTACGGAGTGCGATCGCCTTCTCCTCTACGTGAAATTTACCCGCTTACTTAACGTTGTAACCATCCTTCCAAATCAGCAAGAGAAGAGAAATCCAACAAAGCATCACCTAAAGCTTCCAACTGTTCCACCGATAACCCTTGAATCTGAGACAGAAGCGCATCAGGAATCGCACCCACAAGTCGGTTTAACTGTCGTAAAACGACCTTTCTTTCTCCTTCTTCCTTTGCTTCCCTAATAGCCCGTGGTTCTTCCAAATTCAGTCCCAACATCGCTGCAATCTCCTCTCGACTAAGATTAGAAAACTTATAGACAATAATCGTCGTCACTAAATCAATTATCGCTTGCTCCGATTGTTGCCGTGCTTGTTCCAGCAAAAACCGCGCCCCTTCCACTGCTTCGGTTTCAGAAGTAACATTTGTCAGCAACATCAAACCCAATCCCAAAGGTTGTTGTCGTAAATCTCCCAACTCATCCAGATAAACCCGCCTGACTTGATCACTTTCCAATAAAGCGCGGTGAATCGAAGAGGAAGAAGGTTCCAGGCTGCGAGAGCCAAAAATTATGACCCCAAACCAGTCATCGTAACGGATAGAGTGGCGGTAGAGAAACAAAAACAACTCACTAAAGAAGCGGTGATATAAGTCTTCGTCCTTCTGAAACTGGACTTCTGCAAAAAAGACGGTTTTGGAAACTGCATCAGCCGGAGGTAAAAATACTCCATCAATCCGAAACGCCGTTTCTTTCACTTCAACTGATTCAAACTGGTAGTTTTCTGCTTCTGGAGGTGGTTCATCTACTAATTCAAATAGCAAACCGGGAAATTGCTTAAATAATTTATAGAAGATGGTGTCACGTCGCATTTTTATTCCTCAACACCCAGACAATTACCAGATTGTAAAGGCTTGAGACAACAATTTTAGCGTAGGCGTAGCCTGGATTTCTCACAAGTGAGAAATCCAAGGGGTGTGGGAGGTGTGGGAAGTGTGGGAGGATGGGGAAGAAGTCTTACCCCCCACACTCCCCACACTCCTCTTCCCCTGAAGCCTACACTATGCGTGAGAAATCCGGGGTAGCCCACCGCAGGTATCGCATGTCCCTACGTCCGCGATAAAATTCTCAAGCACAACAGCGCACTCCATACCAATGCAAACTAACTGGCAAACTGCCAAAACCTACGAAGACATTCTGTATCAAAAAACTGATGGCATTGCAAAAATCACCATCAACCGCCCTCATAAACGCAATGCTTTCCGTCCTGAAACAGTCTTTGAACTGTATGACGCTTTCTCTAATGCTCGTGAAGATACTACTATTGGTGTCGTCCTATTTACTGGCTATGGCCCACATACTGATGGTAAATATGCCTTCTGTTCCGGTGGCGATCAAAGCGTGCGCGGACATGCGGGTTATCTGGATGACACTGGTATCCCTCGCTTGAATGTGCTGGACTTACAACGCCTGATTCGTTCGATGCCGAAAGTGGTGATTGCTTTAGTCGCTGGATATGCGATCGGTGGTGGACACGTTCTACACTTAATTTGCGACCTTACCATTGCTGCCGATAACGCCATTTTCGGACAGACAGGCCCGAAAGTCGGCAGTTTTGACGGTGGTTTTGGAGCCAGCTATCTTGCCCGCATCGTGGGGCAAAAAAAAGCTAGAGAAATTTGGTTTCTTTGCCGCCAATATGATGCCCAACAAGCGCTAGAAATGGGTTTAATTAATTGCGTCGTCCCAGTCGAACAACTAGAAGCGGAAGGTATTCAATGGGCGCAGGAGATTTTAGAAAAAAGTCCGATCGCAATTCGATGTCTCAAAGCCGCCTTCAATGCTGATTGTGACGGACAAGCTGGTTTACAAGAACTCGCTGGCAATGCCACCTTACTCTATTACATGACAGAAGAAGGGTCTGAAGGCAAACAAGCTTTTCTCGAAAAGCGTCCACCAGATTTTCGCTCTTTTCCTTGGCTACCTTAAAATTGCAAAAATCGCACCTCAATAAAGGGTGCGATTTTTGCAAATGTCAATGTTTATGGCACTAAATATCTTAAAAGCAAATCTTATCTTAAGCAAACTACAAAATTGGTTCAGTAATAATGGATAACTAAATAAACACTGCTTCAGTCTTGGCCTCTTCAGAATATATAGAGGCAGTTATTTCTTCTACAGGAGCAGCATGATCTAAATCTGAAGCCGGGGAATGAGAACAAGCTAAAACTGGTCTAGCATCTGGCAAAGTCCAAGCATCTTCCAAGGTTTCCCAAGAAGGTGCAAAAGGTGGGAGCGCCAAGGAGCAAGCCTTCCAAGTTGCTTGGACTGGCGCTCCCAACTGCTGGCACGTTCCACCACGGCGACCTTCTGGCTGGTAATGACGGCAATATTTACAGGCAGATGCTAAAAATTTAATAGGTTTCATTCGGATTCATCTTTAGTGCCGTTTTCGGCTGAATTTCATCTTTATATTTTGCTTCTATATATAAAGACGGATAAAAGCCAAAAAACCATTATTTTCTATAGCTTTCAGCGATCCCGACGAAAAAATAAACTTTAGGATATTTTTATAATCTTGTTATATTTTTAAATAATCTGGAGAGTGATTAC